>RFNX01000538.1 GCA_009926905.1 Flavobacteriales bacterium | reverse complement strand
TTATTATCATGAAAAAATTATTTTTATTTGCATCATTGTCTACCTTATTTTTAATGTCATCATGTAATA
The DNA here is from genome assembly GCA_009926905.1 of Flavobacteriales bacterium. Classification (GTDB taxonomy): domain Bacteria; phylum Bacteroidota; class Bacteroidia; order Flavobacteriales_D; family Crocinitomicaceae; genus UBA952. Next base: position 6,540 of record RFNX01000538.1, on the reverse strand, counting down.
AAGATGAAGTATGTACAACAGGATATACAGGTAGCTCATGCACGACTCAAATTACACCTTCTAAAATATTGGTTTCAAAAATTGAAGTTATTCGATTCCCTGGAACAGATAGTGGAGGGTCTAGTTGGGATTTATTACCCTCTAGTGGTCCAGAAATTTATCCAATTTTATCAAGAGCGGGTTCAGAAATTTGGAATTCACCAACATATGTAACAGACGCGAATCCAAATAATAGTTATAGTTTTAATCCATCTCAACCAATTGAGTTACTGTATCCATTAGATACCTATACAGTCTCATTATATGATTATGATGGTACAAGCAGTGATGATTTTATGGGTGCAATAAATTTCCCAATTTATAGTAACTCAAACAATTTCCCATCTACATTGATTGTTGACGCTGGTGGAGATGTAGCATTTAAACTATATTTAACCTATTCATTTTAGGAAAAAATTGCTGCTATTTAAAAAATTTAGTTTTCCAAGCCTCTTCGGAGGCTTTTTTTTCCGCTCAATTTCCTATTAACTTATCTCGCTAAACGTTTCAATAACGGATTTGGACGATAACGATCTTCTCCATATTCTTCAAATAGTGTTTGTAATTGATTGAGTTATTAAGTGTGTTCTTGACATTGATTTTTCAAATTTGCTAAAACTTGTAAAATCCAACAAGTTTTAGAAAATAAAAATTATGATTTTGAGTCACCTCCCTTAATCTCCGTCTGCTGACGGAAGGGAAATAGTTCGTGGGTCAGCTAAAATTATTGGAAAAGCAATAGGTTTCAACAAGAATTTAATCCGTAACCTTTTAAAAATCAATTAACTCCGAAGTGAGATTTAGATTTCCCCCTTTGAAGGGGGATTAAGGGGGATGATAATTTAAAACAAACCCAACAACTAAACATTTCGCAAACAAACAATCGCATAATCAATCCTTTCTTTAACTGAACCAACATTCTGAATTACTTCTCCTTCTGAAAATCTTGTCATCATATAACCCAAACTTTCTAATTTTTGTTGCCTATAAAAGTCATATTCGCCTTTGTTTGAGTGCGAACTACCATCAATCTCAATAATCAATCCCAAATCTAGTGCGAAAAAATCTACAATGAACTTGTCAATTGGTCGTTGGCGTAGAAATCGTTCGCCTGTTTGCTTTCTTGAAAGAACTGCTTTCCACAAAAATTTCTCAGCTTTAGAAACGCTTTCAGTACGAAGTTCTCGAGCAAATTCTTTTAGATTTTTGTTGTAGTGATTATTGGAATGCATACTTAAATTTAAGGTAAATTTTGGGTAATTGGAAATGGTTTTGTTTTTTATTAAATCACAAAGGTCACCCCTCTCAGTCTCCCCTCAAGGGGAGAAGTAGTTCGTGGGGTCAACTAAAATCATTGGCTTTTCCAATGATTTTAACAAGAATTAAATTCATAACCCTTTAATAATCAAATTTTTACGGCGTGAAATTCATGACCAATTAATTAAATCAATCTGTGTTCAAATAATACTAAATCACTTTCTTACCCCACCAAACGCTTCAACAATGGATTTGGACGATAACGGTCTTCACCATATTCATCAAATAATGCTTGTAGTTGCGCTAAAACATTTTTCAATCCGATTTCATCAGCCCAAGCCAATAATCCTTTTGGATAATTCACGCCTTTTGTCATTGCTAAATCTACATCCTCGCGGCTTGCAACTTGCATAAAAACAGCGTCGAATGCTTCGTTGATTAACATCACTAAAATGCGATTGAAAATTTGTTTTCCTAATTCTTCGTTTTCAGTTGGTAAAGGCAATGTTGTTCCTTCTGCGTAATTATAATAACCACGTCCTGTTTTTCTACCGAAATATCCTGCTTCACGGTGACGTTTTTGAGTGAATGATGGTTTAAATCGTGGGTCGTAATAAAATGCTTGAAAAACAGATTCAGTCACAGCATAATTCACGTCGTTTCCAATGTAATCCATCAAAGTAAATGGTCCCATTTTGAAGCCTCCGAAATGCGTCATTGCCCAATCAATTGTTGCAAAATCTGCTATTCCTTCTTCGTAAATTCTTAGTGCTTCTCCGTAAAATGGACGAGCAACTCTGTTCACAATAAATCCAGGTGTGTCTTTACAAACAACAACTGTTTTTTTCCAGCTTTTAACTAATTCTACTGCTTTAGCTAAAGTTTCTTCACTTGTTTGCACTGCAGGAATGATTTCCACCAATGGCATCAATGGCGCTGGATTGAAAAAATGAATTCCAATGACGCGATTGACATTTTTAAGTACTGAACCAATGGAAGCAATGGATAGGGAAGAGGTGTTACTTGCCAAAATACAATCTTCAGAAACTATTTCTTCAAGCGATGCAAAAACTTTATGTTTCACACCTAAATCTTCAACAATCGCTTCGATGATTAAGTTGCAAAAAGAAAACTCACTGATTTCACTAGCGTATCTAATTTTTCCTTCGATTGCGTCTTTTTCAGTTGCATCTATTTTTCCTTTTTCAACCAGTTTTGTTAAGGTTTTATCTAAATTGTTTTTAGCTTTTTCAAGTTGAGCTGCATTCAAATCTACCAAAATCACTTCGTGACCGCTATGTGCCGCTACTTGAGCAATCCCTGCACCCATCGTCCCAGCTCCTAAAACTCCTATTATTTCTTTCATACTTTTAATATTGCGAATTGCGAATTATCAATTGCGAATTTGAATTTCTTCATAACGACGAACTACATTTTCAATTATTCACTTTCAACTCTTCACTTTTAACTCTTCACTTTTAACTTTTCACTTAAAAATTTATCTCCCCTTAAAAACCGCCGCTCTTTTCTCCAAAAATGCATTCACTCCTTCTCGGAAATCTTCAGTTTCACCGGCTTCAGTTTGCAAAACTCCTTCTACAGCTAATTGATCTTCCAAGTTATTGAATAGTCCTAAATTCACTGCTTTTTTCGTTAAACCTAAACCTCTAGTTGGCATCACAGCAAGTGTTTCAGCGAATTTCAATACTTCTTCTTCAAAAGTTTCATCGTCAACAGCTTTGTAAATCATATTCAATTTTTCAGCTTGTTCTGCGCTCACTTTTTCGCCTGTAAACATTAAAGCCAATGCTTTTTGAAGTCCGATTAAACGTGGTAAAAAGAACGTACCTCCAGAATCTGGAATCAAGCCGATTTTGGAAAAAGCTTGAATGAAAGCTGCCGATTTTTTAGCAATCGTAATGTCACAAGCCAAAGCGATATTTGCACCTGCTCCAGCAGCAACCCCATTCACAGCCGCGATAACTGGTTTTTCTAAGTTTCTGATTTTAAGTATAATTGGATTATAATGTTCTCCAACGATGTTTTTCATTTCTGGTCCTTCAGGATCGATTACTTCTGCCAAATCTTGTCCTGCACAAAAGGCTTTTCCTTCACCTTTGATAACTACAACACGCACATTATCGTCAACTGCGCAAGCGTCTAAAGCTGCGTGTAATTGAAATGCCATTGTTTGATTGAACGAGTTAAAAACGTTCGGACGATTGAGTGTCAAAGTACACACGCCATTTGAATCTGATCTTAGAATTTCCATAGAAAAAAGTTTACCTACAAATTTAGAAAGGCAAACGGAAAAAGCAGTAACTATTTCAAATAAATAGCAGCCATTTGGTGAATTCTTTCTGAAAGGATTTCTCGAAGACTTTCGGGTTGTAAAACTTCAATTTCTCCTGCGTAACCTAATACCGTACGAATTAATTCTTCCGAAATGAGAATATTTAGTTCAAAAACAGAACTCTCTTTGTCTTCAGATAGCAGTTTTTGGCTCTGATGCAAGGGTTGAGAAGCAATGTATTTTGCCGCAATAGCATTTGTTTTCAAAACAATTTTCTCTGTTTTTCCTTTGTAAGTTGTAATTCCAATCGTGTCTTGAAAATATGCCTCTGGATTAAAATCAATTGGTAACTCAGCTTCGTCTTCCAAAACCATTGGATCTTTCATTCGATCTAAAGCATACGTAATGATGTCATTTTTAGAAGTGTCGAAGGAAATTAAATACCAACGATTGCGGTATTCTTTCAAAAATAAAGGCGAAACTTTTCGAGGCTTTTCGATTCCTTTTACGAAACTTGCATACGTGAACCACACTTTTTTCTTCCCACGAATTGCTTCCAAAATCAAGGGTAAAAATTCATTTCCACCAACAGAAACCGCTGATTCAAACTGAACGAAGCGATTTAAATCTTCATCTTGCGGATTTCCACCAATCGAAACGCGGTCAACTATTTTATCAATCGCACTACCAAATTGTTGAAAAAATGGGACTTCTCTAAATTGCCGTAAAGTGTTCACTGCGAATTTAATTGAACTCAATTCATCTTCTGAAAGAGGAATGTCGTTGATGCTAAAATCAGGGTTTTCATAAAAATATCCACCTTCTCGTTTGCTGTATTTTATGGGTGCATCGTGCTCCATTTTCATTGCAAACAAATCTTTTTCAATGGTAGAATCACAAATGTTATCGCCATAAGTTGCACCGTAAAGTGCTTCTTCACAGGCTTCACGCATATTTTGTTTAGAAGGAAAAGGCTTGTATTTATTGCGCAACATTTTATCTATGATGCGGTAACGAATAATTGCGTTTTTGATGTGTGCCATTAGTTCGCTAATAATCTATTTTGGTAACCAAATAATTCAAAAAATTTGATGGCTTTTGCAACTTCCATCGGTACATCTTCTTCCCAACTGTTTCCACCTGATTTGATTTTACTCAAAACATCGTCTGACAAAATATGCAGTAATTGTTGGTCAAATTCATTGATTGCAGCCATTTTATCGTTGTCGCGCATGTATTGCAACAATCCATGTAGGTTCTTAGGTAATTTGATATTATCCAAGTTGTAAATCGAACCGTCTTCCATATTTAAAGCGGGATACACATACAATTTGACATTATGTCCAAATCCTCTTCCGAATGCTTCAAGTAATCCGCCTGGAAGATTGTCATAATAGCGTTCGTCAAAAATAGTCACCAAATTGTAAACGCCTAAAATTACACCCATCAAGTTTCCTTTAGTTATGGCAGTGAGATATTCCACCATTTTGTAATGCTTCAAATAGTTCGAAATCATTACGGTATAACCCAAAGAACTCAATAATTCAGCTCGGTCAAGGAAATCTTTATCAGAAATTTTTCCGTCTGCTGTTAAGTCTTTTAAAGTCAATTCAAAAATCACTTCAAGGTTATCTTCGCTAACACGTTTTTCTTTCAGAAATGCCTCTCGACCTTTTTCAATCATATCGATGTTCACTTTTGTAACAGGACGAAAACGACCACGCATCAGAAGAATGTTCTTTTTATAAAGCGCAGTTGCTGGTTGCAAAACATTTTTAGCCAAATCAAACATTGTTGCATCGGTGATTCCTCTTCGAACTAAATTCAAGGCAATCACACGATTATCCACATTTTCAAAATCTGGCCCAGATACTCGCAACATGTCAATTTCCATGCGGTCACGTGGAATGCGATGAACAATTTCATTTAAAAAGTCATCAATGTTGTTATTAAAAAAATAACAAGCATGAATCAAATTAACACCTAAAATCCCTAAAGCGTTTTGTTGAGCTCGATGGCTATTGTCGTGCATTTTTATGTGAAGAATAACGTCATTTGGTTCACTTTCTAAGTTCAACTGAAATCGAATTCCAACCCAGCCTTGACCTTGATTTGTCTTGTGATAATTGAGTGATTCAACCGTATTACAAAAAGCAAAAAAGCGCGATTCTTTGTATTTATTTGGTAAAATTTCTTTCAAATGATTGTATTCTGTATCGAGCATTGTTACCAAACGTTCTTCACAAACATAACGCGACGCTTCGCCATACATCGAATCCGAAACTTTCATGTCGTAGGCAGATTGCGTGAATGCAATTGTCCCAGAACTTCCACCGGCTTTAAAGAAATTTGCTGCCACTTCCTGTCCTGCTCCAATTTCAGCAAAACACCCATAGATATCTTCAGTAAGATTGATTTTGAGTGCTTTTTCTTCTGTTGTTAATCTATTTGAATGTATTTCTCCCATGATATTTTTAATGTGGATCTGTAAATTTTGGATTATTTACAAAGTTTAAATCAGTGAGTGTCAGTAAAAATTTCTTTAACAAATACTTTTCCTGCGCATCCAATTGAACACCACCTTGTCCAGCAAATTCAATCAGTGGATCGATTGTAGGACTGATATGAACTCCACTTGAATAATGTTCAATGACTTCATCCAAATTTTTAAATCTTCCGTCGTGCATATAAGGTGGTGTGAGAGCAATATTTCTCAATGTAGGCACTTTGAATTTTCCATTATCGTTAGAATTTCCAGTTATTTCACCTCGACCTAAATCTGTAAACGCGGCGTCTAATCCATTGTTGCTGAATTTTTTAACGCGCATCAAAGGTCCATTGTGGCAATGAAAACAATCTGCGCCATTTAAACTTTTAAATAAATCATATCCTGCCCATTCTTCGTTGTCAATGCTTTGAAAAATGGCTAAATCAGTCGATGTGAGTGCAAT
>RFNX01000393.1 GCA_009926905.1 Flavobacteriales bacterium | reverse complement strand
CTTTTTGAATGAATACGCTGTTCGATACGCAAAAGCCTATCAGTTCAAAAAAGGTAGGGATGTTTTTGCTTTCAAAGTTAACGTTGCTTATATGCGTGCAAATGATTGGGAGGCAAACAATAGCAATTCCGTTGAGGGACTAGATACAGATAGAAATAACCCCGGAGGATACGATGCCGTGAACAGATATGGTGATGAAAATCTCTCTCCAAACATAAATAACGCTTTAGATTTAAGTGCTGTTTGGCAAACTCCTGGCTTAAGACGTTGGCACAGAACAGGATATTGGGAAAAAGATGTGGTTGATTACAAAACTGAAAATCTGAAAGCAAATGCCGCATTGCATTTCATGTTAAATCCGAAAATAGAATTGATTTTTGCTTCCAATTTTGGAACAGGGACAACAGTTTACCAAGGAGACAATAGATTTAGTTTGAAAGATATCTTGTTTTTTCAAAATCGAATAGAGATTCAGAAAAAGGATGATTTCTTCGTGCGTGTTTATGCGACAAATGAAGATGCAGGTAATTCGTATGATGCCGTTCTTACTTCTTTTTTATTGCAAGATGCTGCGGCAAGCGATGCGAATTGGCAAAACAGGTACCGTCAATATTGGTCAGGTCAAATAACAAGTCGTGTAAGAGCTTTAGACCCAAGTGTGCAATGGACGCCAGTTGTTGGTTCGCCAGCTGATTATGATGCAATAAATGCAGTAATAAATGCCAATCAAGACTCAATGATTGTTTGGCACAATGAAGCCAGAGAATTTGCCGATAAAGAATTCAGTAATTTGGAAATGTCTGATTATTACAAACCTGGAACACAACGATTTGATTCACTTTTAGCAGACATTACAGCAAAAACTTCCTTTTTAGAAGGCGGTTCCAGAATCGTTGACAAATCGGCGCTTTATCATTTACATGCTGAAAAAATATTTAATACAACATTTGCTAAATTTACCATTGGAGGAAATGGAAGAATCTATAACCCTCGATCTGGAGGTTCGCTTTTTAGCGACACAAATGGCGTTAAGATTCTCAATAAAGAATTTGGTTTATATGCAGGAATGGAAAAGAAATTTGCGGCTGAGAAATGGATTGCAAGAGCAAGTATTCGTGTAGATAAAAATGAAAACTTTGACTTTTTACCTTCGCCAGCAGCATCTTTGATTTGGCAGCCGAATAAGCAACATTCTATTAAAGGTACTATCACTTCTGCAATTCGCAACCCAACTTTATTAAATCAATACATGTATTACAATGTTGGTCGAGCAAAATTATTAGGAAACATCAATGGATATGATTCGCTTGTGACGATTGAATCAATTCGTGATTGCTACTCAACATTGGTTCCAAATATAGATACTTTAAATTATTTCAATCTTGACCCAATTGCACCTGAAAAAGTCAAGTCATTTGAATTTGGATATAAAGGAACGTTTTTTAATAAATTATATATTGACCTTGGATATTATTTTAACAGTTACACCAATTTTATTGGCTATGTAAATGGAGCTGATGTTTTTGTAACTCCAAACAATACCCTTATAATTCAAGATGTTTATCGAATTGCAACCAATTCAAAGCAAAGAATCACAACACAAGGAGTTACAATTGGTTTAAATTATTATTTGAATGACCATTTTGCATTGAATGGAAACTATTCTTGGAACAAATTGAATAAAAAATCTGAAGATCCTATAATTCCGGCCTACAATACTCCTGAGAATAAATTCAATTTTGGATTTCAAGGGAGAGATTTGGCAATTAAAAAAATCAAAGGTTTAGGTTTTAATGTAAATTATAAATGGATTCAAGGATTTTTATCCGAAGGATCGCCGCAATTTACAGGCAACATTCCATCTTATGGATTAATGGACGCACAGGTTAATAAATTCATCGAAAAAGCAAAGTTGACTGTAAAATTAGGTGCTTCTAATTTGTTAAATAATAAAGCATTGCAAGTATTTGGTGGTCCTTACGTTGGAAGAATGGTTTATCTTTCTCTTGCTTTCGATACCAGTAGCAAAAAATAATTGGAGATTCGGAAATAAATAAGTAGTTTTAGTATTAATTTAAAAAAATAAAATATGAAAAAAACAATTTTACCCTTAATTGTAACGCTTCTAACTTTCACCTCTGTATTTGCTCAAAATCAAAGGTATGTCAATGAAGTATTTACAAACTTTACTGTACAAAATAATGTTGTTTACAGTGTAAATAATTCTGTGATTGCTGCATCTCAAGGTGTTCCTTATGTACAAACAGGGACAATTCCTCAAGCACCAGCATTGGTTTTTGACTTATATGAGCCAGAAAACGACACAGTTGCTGAAAGACCTTTAATCATCATGTTGCATACTGGAACGTTCTTACCAATTATTTATAATGGTAACCCAACAGGAGCTCGCCAGGATTTTGCAACTACAAAAATTTGTCAAAGTTATGCCAAAAGAGGTTACACGGTTGCAAATCTAGAGTACCGTTTAGGATGGAATCCTGCTGCACCGACACAAGCAGATAGAGCTGGAGGATTAATGAAAGCTGTTTACAGAGCTATTCAAGACACTAAAAGTGCTGTTCGTTTTTTTAGAAAAGATTACGAAAACGGAAACCAATGGGGAATCGATACTTCAAGAATCATTCTTTGTGGTCAAGGTTCAGGAGGTTGGATTGCATTAGGGTATTCAACTGTTGATAAATTAGCTGAAGTTCAATTACCTAAATTTCTAGACGCAAATGCAGTTCCACTTGTTGATACAGCTGTAATTGGTGATTGGGACGGAATTGGTGGTGAATTTAATATGGAAACTAATTTAGGTTATTCAAATGACATTCACATGGTTTGTAGCATGGGTGGTGGAATGGGAGATTTAAGCTGGTTAGAAGCTGGTGATGTTCCTACGATTGCTGTTCATTGTCCTACGGATCCAGTTGCAACTTATACAACAGGTGATGTGGCAATTGCTTCTATTGGTGTTGTTACAACTGATATTAGCGGAAGTTACGATGTTATGAAAAAAGCAAACCTACTTGGAAACAATACTGTTTTTGATGTTGTAAATGCTGGAAATGACCCATATACACTAGCAGCTCATGCAGCTTCTTTAAATGCAGAAGGATTAGCTGATATTGGAGGAACAACTATTGGGGCTCCAGTTGACAACGTTTTCCCTTTCTTAACAGGAAATCCATTTGAAGCAGCTCCTTGGGATTTTTGGGATTCTACCACAACAGTTAATACAGCTATTGCTTTAGGATTACCAGCTGCGCAAGGAACACAAGCACATGTTTCTAATTTACAACAAAACCCAAATATGAGTATGGCAAAATCAATGGCTTATATTGATTCAACTTTAGGTTTTTTCTGTAGAAGAATCGTTAGAGCTACAAATTTAGATGGTTTAACAGACGTAAATGAGTTGGAAAATACAGTTGCATCTCTTCAAATTTATCCAAATCCCGCAAGTGCAAACACAACTATTAGCATGGTATTAGAAAACGAAGCGAATGTTGAAATGAGATTATTGAATCTTTCTGGTAAAGTGATGACTGCTAAAAACTACGGTACTTTAGTTGGTTCTTGGTCTGAAAAAATAAATACAACTATTTTCAGTGCTGGTG
>RFNX01000452.1 GCA_009926905.1 Flavobacteriales bacterium | reverse complement strand
ATCACAATTATTGAAGGTGCAATTTTCATACGTTCCTTTTTTCAACGGATCAATTTTGAAATCAATTTTGTCGAAAGTTTCGTTTTCTTCGAAAGCGTTAATCATGTTAATTTGAGAATTGAAAATTAAAAATTGAAAATGATTCTTACTAAAGTATATTCACTTCGCGTTCCAAGGTCACACCAAATTTTAGTTCGATGTCTGCAATGATTTGAGACGATAAATCAAACACTTGTTTTCCTGTGCTTCCACCGTAATTTACCAAGACCAATGCTTGTAATTTGTGTACACCAAACGTATCAAAAGTTTTACCTTTCCAACCTGCTTTTTCAATCAACCAACCTGCGGCTAATTTTCGTTTTCCTTCTTCAGCAGGATAGTTTGGAACATCAGGATATTCTAATTTGATTTTCTCGACAATTCCTTCATCAACCACTGGATTCTTAAAGAAACTTCCGGCATTACCAATCACTTTCGGGTCAGGCAACTTCGAACGACGAATAGCAATTACCGAATTACTCACATCTCGAATCGTTGGATTTGTTATATTTTGTTGCTTCAATTCTTCCTCAATTGCTCCGTAAGTTGTATTGATTTTTGGTGATTTTGACAATTTAAATGCGACACTAAGAATGATGTATTGGCCTTTATAAATGTTCTTAAAAACACTTTCTCTGTAACCAAAATGACACGCTTCGTTGTCAAAAGTGTGAATTTCACCTGTTGCTAAATGATAAGCTTTCAGATGATGGAATACGTGTTTGATTTCAGTACCATAAGCACCAATATTCTGCATTGGACTTGCGCCTACACTTCCTGGAATTAAGCTCAAATTTTCAACGCCTGCATAACCTTTTTCGATACAAGTCATTACGAATTCGTGCCAAGTCTCCCCTGATCCAGCTTCAACAATTACAAATTCATCGTTTTCTTCTAAAACTGAAAATCCAGAAATTTCATTTTTCAAAACTAAGCCGTGAAAATCTTGTGTCAATAATAAATTACTGCCTCCACCCAAAACCAAAAGTAAATCATAAGTTGATGCTTTTAGGATTTCAGTTAGTTCATCCACATTCGTAAATCGAGCCAGTGCATCTGCATAAACTTCAATTCCAAAGGTGTTGTAAGGCTTAAGATTTACGTGCTTTTCTATCATCGCTTCAAAAATAAGAAATATTAATGATGTTGGATTTTAGATTCGACGCGGCGAATTGATTTTTGATACATAAAACCACTTCTTACCAAGAAATACCTTTATTTCTTTTCGATATATAATCTAATCAATCATCCAAAATCCAACATCCAAAATCACCCTAATCTTCTCTACCAAAGTTAATTAATCATTAATAAGTCATAGTATAGAATTTTTCCTTAAAATATACGTACCTTTGCACCCAATTTTAAAAATACAAAATGACATTTGAAGAGCTCGGATTGAAGAGCGAGGTGCTGAAGTCGTTAACAGAATTGGGTTTTACAGCACCAACTCCAATCCAAGAAAAAGCAATTCCTTACCTATTACAGGAAGATTGCGACTTTGTCGGCTTAGCGCAGACAGGTACAGGGAAAACGGCAGCATTTGGCTTGCCATTAATCAACAACATCGATACAAAAGCTAGACTCCCACAGGGTTTAATTATCTGCCCGACAAGAGAGTTGTGTTTGCAAATCACGAAAGATTTAGAGGTTTTCTCTAAATATGTAGATTGCAACATCGTTCCAGTTTATGGTGGAACTGACATTCGTAAACAAATTACTGATGTTAAAAAAGGAGTCGCTATTATCGTTGCAACACCAGGACGTTTGATGGATTTAATCAATCGTAAAGTGGTTCAACTTTCTCAAGTACGTTACGTTATCTTAGACGAAGCGGACGAAATGTTGAACATGGGTTTCAAAGAAGACATTGACGGAATCTTAGAAACTACACCAATTGAAAAGAACGTTTGGTTGTTCTCTGCTACAATGCCATCGGAAGTTGCTCGCATTGCGAAAACGTACATGCATGATCCTTTAGAGGTTTCTATCGGTCACAAAAATCAAAGCAACGAAAACATTGATCACATTTATTACCAAGTAAAAGAGAAAGATCGATATGAAGCTGTAAAACGCTTAATCGATTTTAATCCAAATATTTACGGTTTAATTTTCTGTCGTACACGTAACGAAACTGCTACGGTTGCTGAAAAATTAAGTCGCGACGGTTACAATGCTGAACCTTTACATGGTGATTTGACGCAAGCAATGCGCGACCGTGTTATGGATCGTTTTAGAAGTAAAGAATTACAAATCCTTGTAGCAACAGACGTTGCCGCGAGAGGTTTGGACATCGACAATATTACACACGTAATCAATTACAACCTTCCTGATGATATCGAAAACTACACACACAGAAGTGGTAGAACGGCACGTGCAGGTAGAAAAGGTGAGTCTTTAGTGTTGATTAACACGCGTGAGATGATGAAAATCAAAGCGATTGAACGTCAAATGCGTACAACATTCACAGTTGGAACAGTTCCAGAAGCTGAAGAAATTTGTGAAATTCAATTGATGAAATTGATTAGCAAAACAATCGCAACTGAAGTTCGTGAAAAAGACATCGAGAAATTCATGCCACAAATTTTGGCTGCATTCGAAGATTTATCTAAAGAAGAAGTTATCAAACGTTTTGTTTCTACAGAATTCAATCGTTTCATCGAGTACTATCAACGTGCTGGTGATTTGAATGTTTCTGGAGGAAGAGGAAGTGATGACCGTTCTGAGCGTCCTTTGAGAAGGGAGCGCGGACAAGAAGAAGGAAAAACACGTTTCTTCGTAAACTTAGGTAAAAGAGACGGATTGAATCCAGGTGCTTTGTTACGTATCGTTTGTGACGCAACAGGTTTGAATTCAGGAGCAGTTGGTCGCATAGACTTAATGCCATCGTTCTCATTCTTTGAAGCTGATCAAGATCACGCAGAGAAAATCTTACAAAATGTTAACGGAACTGACTTTGAAGGTCACCAAGTTAAAATCGAAATCACACAGAAAAAAGATACTGGTTTTGGTGGCGGAGGCGGACGTAGCGACAGAGGTGGTGATGCACCAAGAGGTCGTGGACGTTTCGGTGGTGACTCTAAACCAAAAAGCTACGGTGGCGGAAGCGGCGGTGGTTACTCTGGTGGAGGTGGTAGAAGCGGCGGATTTTCACCAAGAAAAAGTGGTGGAGATTTCAAAAGCGGTGGCGACTTCAAACGTGGAGGATCTGATAAACCAAGTGGAGACAGAGCTAAAAGAAGTACAGGAGGAGACGATCGTAAATCTGACGGTGGTGGAAGCTACGGAGGGAGAAAGAAATATTGAGAATTTAGAATGTAGAATTAAAAGTTAAAAGTGAAGAGATAAAAGTGAAAAATGAATTGCAGATTGCGAATTAAAGATTGCAAATTGCAATTCATTTTCAATTTTTTAATATTACACTTTGTCCTAAAGTCTTAAAATCTTAAAGTCTTAATGTCCTAACATCTTAATGTCCTAACATCCTAAAGTCCCAAAATCAAAAAAGTAAAAAAAGAATAAAGTAAACAATGGAAATAAGAAACATCGCAATTATCGCCCACGTTGACCACGGTAAGACTACGTTGGTAGATAAAATGATTGAAGCCGGAAACGTTGAAAATGAAAGAGAACGTTTGACGGGTGATTTAATAATGGATAACAACGATTTAGAGCGTGAGAGAGGAATCACAATCGTTTCTAAAAACGTTTCAGTATTATATAAAGGTACAAAAATCAATATCATTGACACTCCAGGTCACGCCGACTTTGGTGGTGAAGTTGAACGTGTGTTGAACATGGCGGATGGTGTTTGTTTGTTAGTGGATGCTTTCGAAGGTCCAATGCCACAAACGCGTTTCGTACTTGGAAAAGCGTTGGCTTTAGGTTTGAAACCACTTTTGGTAATCAATAAAGTGGACAAAGAAAACTGTACGCCAGAGGAAGTTCACGAAAAAGTTTTCGATTTGATGTTTGAATTGGACGCAAACGAAGAGCAATTGGAATTCCCAACAATCTATGGTTCTGCCAAAAATGGTTGGATGGCTGACGATTGGAAAACTCCAAAAACAGACATTACAGCGTTGTTAGACAAAATTTTGGAATATTTCCCACCGATTACAATTCCTGAAGGAAATACACAAATGTTGATTACATCTTTGGATTATTCATCGTATGTTGGACGTATCGCTATCGGTCGTTTAACTCGTGGAGAAATCAGAGAAAATCAGCCAGTTATGGTTTCTAAATCAGACGGTACGCTTCAAAAACATAAAATCAAAGAGGTTTTCGTATTTGAAGGAATCGAAAGAAGAAAAGT
>RFNX01000623.1 GCA_009926905.1 Flavobacteriales bacterium | reverse complement strand
TAGCTCCAGTTCAAGCATTTATTGATGTTTTCCAAGAGAAAAACATTGAAATTACGATGTTAGAAGCACGCGAGCCGATGGGTTTAGCGAAAAGAGATCATATCGCTGCAATTTGTAACATGGAAAGAATTCAAAATCGTTGGTTGGAAGTATATAATCGCCTTCCGAATAACGAAGATATTGATGAATTGTATGAAAAGGTTACACCTAAAATGCTTGATTCTATTGAGAAATTTAGTGAACCTATTGATAATGTGATTGATACAATGTCGAAACTCCGTGAATTAGGAATAAAGCTAGGATCAACCACTGGCTACATCGATGTAATGATGGATAAATTAATTCCAATGGCAGCTACAAGTGGTATTCATCTAGATGCTGTTGTGAATTCTTCAGATTGTAAAGAAGGGCGTCCAAGTCCATTTATGATCTTTCGAAACATGGAGCATCTAGGAATTTATAATGTTAAAGAAATTCTAAAAGTTGGTGACACGGTTGCAGATGTCTTAGAAGGTAAGAACGCTGGAACTTGGACAGCAGCTGTCACATATTCTGGAAATGAATTTGGTATTTCAAAAAGCGATTTTATTAAACTAAATGAAGGAGAGAAAGAAGAGAAACTAGCTTACGCAACAAATCGCTTACAGAATGCTGGAGCTGATTTTATAATTAATGATATCAGCGAAATTATAAATTTAATCACCGAAATTAATCATACAGAAATAAACTAATTACCAACTACTTAAACTTGATTTATGAAAATTTTATTTTTTTTGAGCGCAACTTTATTGAGTTTTAATTTTTATTCTCAATGCACACCAGATCCTTCAGTAACGAACGTTTACGAACCTGTAGGATTTATTCCAATTCCAACTGAAGGAAAATTAAGCCCGACTCAATTTTTCTGTTACCCAGGACAGTCTTTCGATAAAGTACTAACTGCTTTGGCACCTCAATCAATGGAGATTGCCAACCCGATTATGTTTCCACCAACAATTGTAGTTGACATCAATTGGATTCGCGTAACTTCAATAAATAACTTACCAAGTTGGTTGGATTATTCATGCGGTGGTCAATTAGACCCAACCGATCCTTGTAAATTGGCTTTCCCTACTTGGAGCTGTGTTCGTGCTTTTGCTACAACTCCCGACGGAAAAGTTCCAATGACTGAAATCCCAGGAACTGCTTACAGTCTGGACGTTATTGTTGACGCTGATGTTACACCTATTGGAACACAATCTAATTATAATGGAGGAAGTATTTCACTTTTAGTTCTTGATTCTATTACAATGGACATCGAATATAATCCATGTAACGGGGGGAAATTAACTGCAAATGCTCAAGGTGGATTCAATGATAACTTCGCATTCGAATATTTGTGGAACAATTCAAGCACTACTCCAGTAATCGAGGGTGTACAAGATGGATGGTATATTTGTACTGTTACCGATTTTGTAACTGGTTGGTCAGCAGTAGATAGTGTTTTGGTTTCGAATGTTTTACCAACGATTGAAATTACCAATGAGAACATTGTTGATCCAGTTGGCATATCGGACGGGTCAATTAGTATTACTGCGTCAGGTGGAACAGGAACTTTAACTTATTCTTGGAGTGGTCCAAACGGCTACACAGCTCAAGGTGCTTCAATTTCAAACTTAGTACCAGGTTATTACACGTTAACTGTTACAGATGCAAATGGCTGTTCAATTGAACGTGTAATCAATCTTGGTTCCGTTTCAATCGAGGAAGAAAGCCCAATTCAAAAAGTGTCTATTTATCCGAATCCAACTTCAGATTTTATTATAATTGAAAATGTAAATGACACGCAATCATTAATGGTTGAATTGTATGCAACTGATGGCAGATTGGTTAAATCGGTAAAATTGGCTTCTATCAATTCAAGCTATCAATTACAAGTTGATGACTTAAATACAGGTCTTTACAGATTAAAAATGTATGCTGGAGACAAAACTTTAGTTCGAAATATTATTGTAAAATAAATTTATAGATTTTCTTTCGTATGATTTTAGATCAGATTGAACTTATTGTTTTGGACATGGCTGGCACAACTGTTGGCGATACATTTTCGGTTCACGATTCTATGATCAGCGCATTTAAAGCTCATGGATTTGAAATCGATAGAACAATTGCTTCCAATGTTTTAGCAGTTCCTAAACCGATTGGTATTCAATTTATTTTGGAAAATCAATTTCAGATTCAAGACGCTGCATTACTGGATTCCATTCATCAATCTTTTCAGATTTTCATGAACGATTATTATGAAACGAATGAAAATGTTCACGAAACCAAAGGAACCACTCAATTTTTTAACGAGTTGAAAAACAGAAACATAAAAATTGCATTGGATACAGGTTTTGTTTCTAAAACAGCTTCTTTGGTTGTAAAAAGATTAAATTGGGTTGATTGCCTAGATGCTGTCGTTACGAGCGATGAAATCACCAAAGGTCGTCCTAATCCTGATATGATTTACAAAGCGATGGAAGAAACAAGAGTTTCAGATGTTCAAAAAGTAATCAAGGTTGGCGACACACCTGCTGATATGAAACAAGGTAAAAATGCTGGCTGCAAATGGGTAATCGGAGTGAATTCTGGTGCATTTTCGGAAGAAGAATTGCTAAATTCAGGCGCTGATATTATCGTTACGTACCCAGCAGAAATATTAAATCTTTAACTTTAATCAAAAAACTATGAAGTATGATCTTGCGGTAATTGGCAGCGGCGTAATTGGAACATTTCATTCATATCATGCTGCACTCAAAGGATTAAAAGTTATTGTAATTGAAAAAGATCTGTTTCCACAAGAAGCAAGTGTTCGAAATTTTGGACAAGTCGTTCCTTCGGGATTTGACTTAGGAAGGTGGCATTCCTACGGACGTTATTCTACGGATTTATACAAATCAATTCAAGAAAAATTTGACATTGGAATTCGAAACAATGGTTCAGTATATATTGCTTCCACTCCTGATGAATTGGACTTATTAATTGAATTAAAGGAACGCTTTGATGCTAACGATTATCCTTCTGAATTGCTTACAAAAGAGCAAGTTTTAGAAAGATACCCAGCTGTAAATTCGGACTATGCCATTGCAGGGTTGTATTTCTCCCAAGAAGTGTCGGCAGAATCTAGGAAGATGATTCACCAATTGCACGCTTATCTGAAGGAAGCACATCAAGTTGATTTTGCATATACATCCCCAGTTGTAGAAATCAATGACAAAGGAAACGAAGTAGAAATTCAAACCAGTAATTCTAAAAAATTCATTGCTTCACGAGCTATTGTTTGCAATGGTCGTGACTTTCGTTTGCTTTACCCAACAATCTTTTCAGAATCAAATATCATTGTTTGCAAACTGAATATGATGGTTACAAAACCAATTCCAGAAGTTCAACTTCAAGGAAACATTCTTACAGGTCTTACTATCAGAAGATACGAAAGTTTCAAATCGCTTTCATCTTACAAAAATCTCGATTGGTCGAACATTGACCCGCGACTCGTTGACAATGGAATTCATGTTTTATTCAAACAACGCATTGATGGAAGCATCGTAATTGGCGATAGTCATCATTATGCTGCAGCAGCTACTACCGATGAACTTGGGTTTGATGTTGATTTAACGGTTACTAATTTGATTCTTGAAGAAGCGAAAAACATCATCGATTTACCTTCTTGGGAAATTGCACAAGTGTGGAATGGTTTTTATGCTCAAATTAGTGGAGAAGAGGAAATTTTCGAATGTTTTCCTACTAATAATGTCAAAATAGTAACGGCAATTGGAGGAAAAGGGATGACTGCCTCTGCTGGATATTCAAAAGAAAGTATCGATCAATTTATTTTATAAAATCAAAAATGAAAAGTTCTACGAAGCTGTTATTGTTCCTTTTTTTATTATTTAACCACTTTTTGTATTCTCAAAAAAGCAGTGTAATTGGAAATTTGAAGGATACCCGAGGACCGATCCCTAGCGCAAAAGTTTTTATTAAAGACACTCCATTTAAAACCTTAAGTGACATTGATGGAAACTTTGTTT
>RFNX01000270.1 GCA_009926905.1 Flavobacteriales bacterium | reverse complement strand
GTTATGATGAGCATCACTGGATTTTTGCGTTCGCAAGTCTCGTTGCTATTGGTAGGTTTGATGTTCGGAAGCTTCACTTCAGCCATTGTTTCTTTGTTGGAAGCGAGTTCTGGAGCAGAGCAATTGAAAAGTTTTACCTTGTGGTCGATGGGTTCCTTGCAAAATGTATTGTTGGAACAAATCCCGTTGATTCTTCTGTTTTTTGCACTCGGAATTGTCTTCTGTTTATTGATTGTTAAACCATTAAATCTTTTAGTTTTAGGTGAAAATGCAGCCTCACTTTTAGGAATAAATATCAAGCAAACACGTATTTTAATTCTAATTATTACAGCGCTATTAACGGGTTTGGTTACTGCTTTTTGTGGTCCGATTGCCTTTGTTGGTTTGGCTGTTCCGAATATCACACGCATACTTTTGAAGACGCAAAATCACGCATTTTTAATCATCGGAAACGTTTTGATTGGAGGCATATTCTTGATTTTGTGTGACATCTTAATTCAAGTTTTAGAAAATTCAGTGCAATTACCCATCAACGTTTTAACCTCGATGATTGGTGCTCCATTTGTTATTTTTGTTCTAATTCGCAAAGCAAAATGATACATTTTCAAAACGTAGCAATTGGTTATAATCAAACACTTTTAGAAGTGGAAGATTTGACTTTGCAAAATGAAAACGTTTTTGCTTTAGTGGGGAGAAATGGAACTGGAAAATCAACGTTATTGCGTTCAATTACAGGACAAATTCCGTTATTGACAGGTAAATTAACCATTGATTCCATTCCGATTGCTGGTGCAAATGCAAGCGAATTGTCGCGAACAGTTGCTTTTGTAGAAAGTAAGTTTGATGGTGTTCCTTATTTATCTGTTGCTGATTATTTGGCTTTAGGTCGTGCTCCGTATACCAATGCTATCGGTCGTTTGAGTAAATTTGACTGGGAAGTAGTTCACATCATTGCAGCAGAAATGGGATTGACTTCTTTCTTGGAAAAAGACACTTCAACCTTAAGTGATGGCGAACGACAATTGTGTGCGATAGCGCGTGCTTTGGTGCAACAAACGCCTGTTTTATTGCTCGACGAACCAACTGCATTTTTAGATTATGCCAACAAGCAATTGCTGATCGATAAATTGTTGAAAATCGCTTCAGAGAAAAACAAATGTATCATCTTTTCAACCCACGATTTAGATTTATGCATTGAAAATAAAGTGGAATTTTTGCTTCTAAACAATCGTCAACTTTTGAGTAAAAAATGTGAAACGAAAGAGGAATTGATTACAAGTTTGGAGAGAGAAGATGCGAACTTATAATTGCTAACTTAAAATTGTAAGCTATTAGTTGCTAATTACGAACGTAGATTTTGGAAGCGCTCCGCGCGAAATATTTCATTAGCAGAATTTTCGAATACAGAGGTTAGAGGACTGAGGTTCTCGAAGTTCGAACTACAATTAGTTTACAATTTCTAAGCATTATGTACTTCCGTTCGCAATTCGCAATTAATCCGTTCGCAATTATTTGTCCATCAAACTCACCCCACTAAAACTCAATGTATTCAAACTCGAATCATCTTTCATGGATAAACTATTCACACGAAATAAATCTGTCGTAAGTGCAGGAAGTTGAAAAGATGCTTGTGCTTCCAGAAGTCGATTTTGAGTCGCAACAGGAACGCTTTCAACGATGTTTTCATAAATGGTGTCGTACACATATTTCACTGTCGCGATGCCTGGATTGACAACAAAAACAGTATCATGTACAACATTCGTAATTGTATAAGGTTTTGATTTTTTGTAAACAACTTTTGTGGTTGTCGGATTTGAAGGCCAAATGAGTACAAATAAAATCACCACTGAAGCAACAGCCATAATCGCTTGATAAATTGGAATCACTATCGCTTTTTTCTGTTTTTCAGGTAAAACAAGCGGAGCAACAGCTGGAATTTCTAGTTCATTTTCAGATGCTTCTGTATGTATGGAACGTTGAAATTCATACGCTTCTTGTGAAAGTTGTCCAAGCACAAAAACTTGTTCTGCAGCCGTGAGTTGGTCGAAGTTTTTCGATTCTAAAAGCTCAAACAAGCGTTCTTCGTTATGTGAAAGTTCTTTATCCATTTTAGTTTAATTTGAAAAGTTGAGTTTCGTAGCGCGGGTCAAATTCTTTGAGTTGTTGCGCGATTTTTTGTGTGGCGTAAAACAAGCGCGATTTTACAGTTCCAAGTGATGTTTCCATAATATCGGCGATTTCTTGCAGGGAAAAATGTTCCATGTAACGCAAAACAAAAACTGTTTTCTGTCCGTGATCGAGTGCTTCGATGCTTTTATCTAATAATTGTTTGAAGTGTGCTTTTTCAGCCAAGTCATCCGCCAAGTTTGAAAAGCGATTCAATTCATAGCCGTCGTTGGACAAGCTATTGATTGGTGCACGTCTGTAGGCAGTTTTACACATGTTACTGGCAATCGTAAACAGCCACGTATAAAACTTTTTTTCGGGGTCGAATAAGTGCTTTTTCTCCAAAATACGAAGGAAAATTTCTTGCACAAAATCTTGCGCTAAATCAACGTCCTTCTGCAACATTTTGATAAAATAGCCGAGTAGTTTTTGACTGTAACGTCTATGTAATTCCATAATTGCCGCATGCGAATGATGGTCCATTACCTGAACCATCAATTCTTCATCCGTTTTTGTATGTAATTTGTTTTGAAACAAGACTGACTATTTTACAATTACTTCCATCACGATTCTGAAACCAATTCCTGGATCAGCAGAAGTGTAGGTTTGTTGTTTGTCAAACGTTGATTCTTCAAAGGTGTTGTACCACGAACCGCCTTTTGCAATTCCTTTTTTGTCAATCATTTCAGCAACGTTTCCAAGTGTATGATGAAATCCTAGTTTATTAGGTGAAAACGAAATAGCTTCAACCATAATATCTCCCGGTTGACTTTGAGTTTTTCCTTGAAATGATTTAACTATTGCTAAAAAATAACCACTTTTATCAATAAGATTATCATTTTCGAAAGGTGTTTTAGCATTTGCATTTCCTGATCCTGCTGCTAATTTCCATTCTTGCTCAGTCGGCAATCGAAATAAAACTTGAGTGAATTTACGTTTGCGTTGCGAATTGTATTGTTGCGTCAACCATTCACAATATGCTTTTGCTCCTTCGTAAGGAATAGTTACTGCTGGATATTTATTGTAAGCAATATGATTGTGGTAATTTTTCATCCAAAGTTCTCCACCTTTTTCTTTGTATTTAGTAACCCAAGCCATTGTATCGAAAACTGCCAATTTGTAAAGTTCTGTTTTCTTAGAACGTTGCAAGTTTGCCAAGAATTTCTTGTATTCTTCATTACTTGTTTCATACTTCGCAACAAAGACTTTCTCATTGATGGGCAACATATTTTTTTCAATCGTTTTCACGTCCAAAAGCGTATTGATTAAAATGGAATTAGAGGTTTCATCATTTTCTAATAATTCCAAAACTTCGCCTTGTTGCCCCGATTTTTCACTGATGGAAACGATGTATTTTTCCAAACTTTTCGCCTTGCCAAATTCTTCACTGTCTTGGTAATGTTTGTGTAATTTCAGCAAAGCAGGTAAATACGTTTCATTGAAACTACACACGACTTTATCAGAAATATTGTAAGAAAAAACTTCCGTCAAATGGTCCAATAAATAG
>RFNX01000559.1 GCA_009926905.1 Flavobacteriales bacterium | reverse complement strand
AGCAAGCGTTAAAAAAACGATGGATGGACCAACAGCAAACGACTTTCACCAAGCAGCTAATTATTATTTCAGCGAGAAAATGGATTTGAAAAAAGCGTTAGAATGGGAAACGAAAGCTGTTGAATTGCGACCAGAAGCATACTGGATGTCGCGTTTAAAAGCACAAATTCAAGCAGAATTAGGTGATTACAAAGGTGCAATTGAAACAGCAAAATTGTCAATCTTAGCAGCTGAGAAAGACAACGATCAGAACTATGTCAAAATGAACAAAGCTTCTATCGAAGAATGGAGTAAGAAAAAATAAATCATTTTGTTTCAAAAATATAAGTTTCATATATTGATGCACTTAATCATCTTTGTATGGGGTTTTACTGGAATTTTAGGAAAGCTAATTCATTTAGATGCCATTGTAATTGTATGGTATAGAGTGATGATAGCACCGTTTTTTTTGGCATTGTTTTTTATTTTTACAAAGCGTTCTTTTAAAATAGATTTCAAGCACCTTTGGAAAATAGTTATTGTTGGAATATTTGTTGCCTCGCATTGGCTAACCTTTTATTATTCCATTCAACTTTCGACTGCCTCCCTAGGTGTTTTGTGTCTTTCAACCACAACTTTGCACGTAACTTGGCTCGAACCAATTGTCATGAAACGCAAGTTTTCTTGGATTGAATTTGTAATGGGCGCAATCGTTATTTTCGGAATCTATTTCATTTCTGGAGATTTCAACGCAACCGAGCGCACTGCTATGTATTTTGGTTTAACATCAGCTTTATGTGCAGCTTTATTTTCTGTTTTTAATGCAAAGCTTTCAGAAGATGTTCCTTCTACCCAAATGACGTTTTATGAAATGATCATTGGATTTCTATTCGTTACGATTTTTTTAGGTTGGCAAGGAAAATTGAATTTAGAACTATTCAAAATGACAGCTTCTGATTTTGCTTGGTTGTTATTTTTAGGAATCGTTTGTACTTCGTTTGCATTTCTAGTGATGATAGAGATCGTTAAACGTTTGGGTGCTTTTACTGCTACTTTAAGTATTAATTTAGAACCTGTTTACACGATTTTGTTAGCGATAATTATTTTGAATGAACATAAATTATTGAATTTGAATTTTTACATAGGCTCAGTGATAATTATTTTGGTTGTCGTATTAAATGGAGTCTTGAAGCATTATCAGAAAAAGAAATTAGAACTTAATTAGAACATTATGGAATACAATAATTTGGGAAAATCAGGCTTACAAATTAGTCGTTTGTCGCTTGGATCATGGTTAACATTTGGTAAACAAATTAGCGATGCTCAAGCTCAACGACTGATGGAAATTGCTTACGAAAATGGCATTAATTTCTTTGATAACGCTGAAGTTTATGCACATGGTGAAAGTGAACGTGTAATGGGTAAAATTCTAAAAAATACAAATTGGACACGAGACAGTTACATTGTGAGTAGTAAAGCATTTTTTGGAAATGGTGGACAATTACCCACACAAGTTGGTTGCAGCCGAAAACATCTTTTTGAAGCATGCCATCAAGCTTTAGAGCGTTTTCAGTTAGATTATTTGGATTTATTTTTGTGTCACCGTCCAGATAAGAAAACGCCCATTGAAGAATCTGTATGGGCGATGCATCAATTAATTATGCAAGGTAAAATTTTGTACTGGGGAACTTCTGAATGGAGCGCTCAAGAAATCATGGAAGCGCACATGTTTGCGAAACAAAATCACTTGATTGGTCCAGTGGTTGAACAGCCAGAATACAATCTTTTCACACGACATAAAGTAGAAGTGGAGTTTTCACAGATTTATAACACAGTTGGTTTAGGTACAACCGTTTGGTCGCCATTAGCAAGTGGAATTCTAAGTGGAAAATACAATGATGCTTTTCCAGATGGAACGCGATTGGGTATCGAAGGCTTGGAATGGCTGCGGGATAAAAATTTAACAGAAGATCGATTAGTTATCATCAAAAAGTTAGCAGCATTAGCAAATGACATCGATTTAAGTTTACCAGTTATGAGTTTAGTTTGGATTTTAAAGAATCCGAATGTAAGTACTATTATTTTAGGCGCAAGTAAAGAATCACAATTGATAGAGAATTTGAAGTCAATTGAAGCTCAAGAAAAAATAACAAAGGAGGTGATGAATAGAATTGATGAGATATGTAATTAGTCAATCCTTCCTATTCATTAATTTTACAAGATAAAAAAAGGCGATTCAATAGAACCGCCTTTTTCAATAATTCTAAGTTTATTATTGTTTTGTATAAGTTGCAACACAAGTACCTTGACCTCCTATTAATGGAATAGTGTTGTCATAAGAATAGTTTATATTAATTATGTTACCTGTTGCAGTCATTGTACCGGTTCCTGTAAATATAATTTCACCACCTGTAACAGGAACTGTTTGTTCAGCCATATTTATGTTTGCTCCAGAAATTGTAGCAAAAGCTGTACCACCAAGTAATGTAAACATATTGTCAATTACCAATTCATTTGCGTTAGATCCAGAAGTAACTGAAGGTGTACCTGATAATGGGAAACTTGTTGTTCCACAATTGCTAGTTACATCCCAAGTAACTAACCAGTTATCTTTTCCAATAATAACATTTACTTTTCTTTTAGCTGTAGCTGAACCGTTTGCATTTGTTGCTTTGTAATTAACGTAATAAACACCGGTAGTTGCCGTGTTTACTGAATCTGCTAATTGCTCAACAATAACATCTACTGCTGAACCATCTTTGTTTACTGCAGTTGCTCCTGGATCATTATATGTTGAACCAACATTGATCGTTGTGTCAGAACTGCCAATAATTGTGATGGTTGGTCCATAAACACAAGATGCATCATCTTTTTTCGCACTTGAATTGTAATTTGTTGCAGTTGCATCTGTACAACCTTTTTTCTTACAACCAGTCAATGAAATGAAGCCAATTGTAACAATTGAAAATAAAACTAATGTACTTTTCATAAATTTTTTTTTGTCAAATGTACAAAAAATAATTTAAAAAGCGAAGCTCCTAAGAACTTCGCTTTAACCAACCAAACGATATGCGTTTAATCTTGCAAAATCTGCTCTTGAACTTCAGGTTTGCTTAACGCTTCTTTAATTTTTTTCTCTAGTTCTTCACATAGTTCTGGATTATCGTGTAATATAGATTTTATTGAGTCTCTTCCTTGACCTAAACGTGTTTCACCATAAGAGAACCATGAACCGCTTTTTTTCAAGATGTTCAAATCAACACCTAAGTCGATGATTTCACCAATTTTTGAAATTCCTTCACCGTACATAATGTCGAATTCGGCTTTTCTGAATGGTGGTGCGACTTTGTTTTTTACAACTTTCACTTTCACACGGTTACCAGTAATTTCTTCGCCGTCTTTAATTTGTGCTGCTTTACGAATATCAATCCTTATGGAAGAGTAGAATTTTAATGCGTTACCACCAGTTGTAGTTTCTGGATTTCCAAACATCACTCCAATTTTATCTCTTAATTGGTTGATGAAAATACAACAACACCCCGCTTTGTTTATTGATCCTGTTAATTTTCTCAAAGCTTTTGACATTAAACGAGCTTGAAGTCCCATTTGTGAATCCCCCATTTCGCCTTCGATTTCAGCTTTAGGAGTCAATGCTGCTACTGAGTCAATTACAATTAAATCAATTGCTCCCGAACGAATTAAGTTGTCTGCAATTTCTAATGCTTGTTCACCATTGTCAGGTTGTGAAATCAAAAGTTTGCTACGTCAACTCCTAATTTTTGTGCATAAAATTGGTCAAATGCATGTTCTGCATCTATAAATGCTGCGATTCCACCACTTTTTTGTGCTTCTGCAATTGCATGAATAGCCAATGTTGTTTTACCAGATGATTCTGGGCCGTAAATTTCAATTACACGTCCTTTTGGAAAACCGCCTACACCTAAAGCTATATCAAGTGAAATTGATCCTGTAGAAATTACTTCTACTTTCTCAACTGGAGCGTCTCCTAATTTCATCACGGAACCCTTTCCGAATGCTTTGTCTAATTTCTCCATTGTTAATTGGAGTGCTTTCAATTTTTCAGTGTTTACTTCTTTTGCTGCGTTTGTTTCTTTTGCTGCCATATCGTTTGTTGTTGTGAGTTGGTTAACTCGGGTTATTATTTGTTTTGGTTGTTGCAAATGTATAGGGGTAAGTACGTATTCTATTTACGTCCTACTTTTAAATTCCAAAT
>RFNX01000503.1 GCA_009926905.1 Flavobacteriales bacterium | reverse complement strand
TAATGCAACTATTACAGATAGAGCAGGAGCTGGAAATTATGCAAATAATACTAATGAATGGATTACAATAGCAGGTAGACCAGGTGTTTCTATTTCCATCTCAGGATCTTATGGTCTGGAAGCTTGTTGTGACCGTATCTACATTCGTAGCGGTTATGGAAATGCGGGAACAGCCTTACAAACTTTAAGTGCTGCATCAGGTACCACAAGTTATACAGGTGCTTGCGGAGAATCTTTGACTGTTCACTTAACTTCTGATGTATCTAATGTTTCATCTGGATTTTCATTTACAGTAACCTATTCAACACCTCAGACTGCAACTTCCACTGTTTTATTATCTGGTCAAGCTCAAACTGTTAGTTGTGGAACAAATACTGTAATTAAAGATCATGCTGGTGATAATACCAGTTATGGCAATTCAAGAAATGATTTTATCGTTTTTAACAACACGGCAGGAAGTACTGCAACACTTAATTTAACAGGACGATATGCAACAGAATCTAGTTATGACTTCCTAAGTGTTTTCCAAGGTACAGGAACTGGTGGTACACTTGTTTATGGACCTTTGTCAGGAACTGGCGCATTTAATTTCACTGGCTCACCAGGTGTAACATACACTTTACAGTTTACATCTGATGGAAGTAATGTTGCAGCAGGTTTTTCTTTATTTGCTTCTTATACAGGTTCTTGTAGTGTTTGTACA
Source organism: Flavobacteriales bacterium (assembly GCA_009926905.1). GTDB lineage: Bacteria > Bacteroidota > Bacteroidia > Flavobacteriales_D > Crocinitomicaceae > UBA952. The sequence goes on along the minus strand of RFNX01000503.1, from coordinate 3,122 downwards.
GCGCCAACTGCCCCAACAAGTATAACAGGAACAAATGCTATATGTAGTGGAAGTTCTACAACTCTTACAACAAGTGGAGGAAGTTTAGGTACCGAGGGAATTGATTTATGGTATGCTGGTGGCGCTTGTCCAACCAACGCATTTTTAGAACATTGGTCAGGAAATACGAACCCATATTGTCCTTCAACAACAACTGTGAATTCTGTAACTGGAGGGAATATAAACCTTACTTCTACAAGTGCAGACCCAAATATAAACATGACAGGATTAGGTTCATTTAGTCCTTCAACAAATCGTTATGTAAATGTTCGTTTTAGAGTCACTTCTGTTACACAAGTTGGAGCGATGGAAATATTTTGGTACAATACAGCTTTTCCTACTGCAAGTGGCTCTCAATATAAAAATCAACCAATTACCAGTGTTCAAAATGTTTGGCAGACAGTTTCTATTGATATGGGTGCGCCAACGGCAGGAACTTGGACATCTTCTAATGTGACTGGTTGGCGTTTTGATTGGACAACCAACTCAGGAGTGACAATGGATATTGATTTCATTTCATTATCAAGTCAACCCATAGTTGGAACTGGAACAACTTTAACGGTTTCGCCAGGGTCTACAACAACCTATTATACTGCAAAACAAGGATCTTGTGGCTTAACTACATGCGCTAGTCAAACTGTTACAGTTGGCCCTCAAGCTACTCCTGGAACATTTCAATATGCTAATGGTAGTACACAAACAATTTGTCCAGGGAGCACCATTTCTTGTACGAACTCAACCTCTCCAACCAACGGAGGTGCAAATACGCTTTCAGTTGTTTGGTATTGTGGTGAGTTGTTAAGTGGTTTACCTGGCTCAGGTACTTATGGTAACTGGGTAAGGTCTACAACTGCCGCAACAGGTCTTTTAGCTGCAACAGGAACAAATGCAACTGCTTTAACAAACTATAATCCATTAACTGATTTCCCTGGCAAAACTAATTTTTTAATTATAAGACGAGCATTCACAAATGTTTGTGGTGAGTGCGCTGGGCCAGGCAGTTGCTTGGATCAATCTTTTTATTTAAATGTGAATGCGGTTTCAGCTGCTCCAGCGATTACTGGCACTTATTGCCCTGGTGCAACAACCGTTTCTGGAACTGGTATTAACGGTTCAACAATTAGTGTTATAAGGGGAGGTTCTTCAATTGGAACAGCAACGGTTAGTGGTGGTGTTTGGACGGCTACTGTATCCACTTTAGCTGCGGGGAATGTTTTAACTGCTACTCAAACGCAAAGTGGTTTGTGTGTAAGTGTTGCATCTGCTTCGAATACTGTACTTTCACCTTCAACTGCTCCAACAATAAACGCTACAATTTGTCCTGGAGGAACAACTGTTTCCGGAACAGGTGTCAATGGATCGACAATCAGTGTTATCCGAAGTGGCTCGTCTATTGGTACAGCAACAGTAAGCGGAGGTGTTTGGACAGCAACAGTTTCTACTGTAAACGCTGGTGATGTAATTACTGCAACTCAAACTACAAGTGGAGCTTGTGTTAGTGCAGCTTCATCTAGTGTCACGGTTAGACCAATCATTAACTGGGGTAATCTTCAATTTCCAGGAACAACAACAATTTGTGGAACTACAACACTTGTATATGGTCAAGTTTACATCGCTGGAATTACAGATCCTGCAGGTGTTGCCTCAAATTTGACAGCCGAGTTAGGATGGAGTTCATCAAACACAAATCCAAATACATGGACCAACTGGACTTCAGCATCTTTCAATGTTCAATCAGGAAATAATGATGAATTTGTAGCTAGTTTAGGTGCAGGTTTAACAACTGGAACATGGTACTATGCTTACCGTTATTCTTACTTTGGATGTTCATACTTGTACGGTGGAACGGCTGGAATATGGTCTTCTGGGAATTCAGGTGTGGCCACAGTTCCTTCAAGTCAAACGATATCTCTATCTTCATCTGCAGGTACTAATATACAAACAGTTTGTAAAGGAACGGCTATTACAAATATAACCTATGCTGTTGGTAATGGTGGTAATAACGCTGGCGTAACAGGTTTACCAACAGGCGTTTCTGGTTCTTTCAGTGGCGGTACATTTACAATTTCAGGATCCCCTTCAGTCTCAGGAGTTTTTAACTATACTGTAACTACTTCTGGACCGTCAAATTGTCCTGTTTTACTTACAGGAACTATAACTGTAAATGAAACATTAGATTATGCCAACTTACAATTCCCTCCAACAGCAGCAATTTGTGCTGGAGGAAGTGCAAATATATTTGGTCAAGTTTATGAGGCGGGTTTAACAGAAGCAGGTGGACAAGGTGCAGGTGTTACTGTTCATTGTGGTATAAGTCCTGTTAATACAAATTCGAATCCAAATACTTGGTCCTCATGGACAGCTGCAACTTTTAATACGCAATCAGGAAATAATGATGAATATCAATCGACAATTGGTTCTGCTCTTTCCGCAGGAACTTATTATTATGCATTCAGATATTCTTACAACGGTTGTATAGCTTATGGTGGTTATTCTGGAGGTGGCGGTGGCTTTTGGGATGGATCTTCCAATATTTCAGGAGTCTTAACAGTTAATCCTACAAATACAACGGGTACAGCATCGTCTTCACCTACCTTGTGTATAAATACAGCTTTAACAACAATTACTCATACAACAACAAGCGCTACTGGTATCAGTAATTCAGGTGTATCTGGCGCAAATGGACTTCCTGCAGGGGTTAGTGCTACTTGGTCTTCAAATACGATAACTATAACAGGAACCCCATCTGCAAGTGGAACTTTTAATTACAGCATTCCTTTAACAGGAGGCTGTGGTACTGTAAATGCAACAGGAACAATAATTGTCACTCCAGTAAATTCTGCGGGTGCTGCTTCTTCCTCTCCTACCTTATGTAATAATTCACCTTTAACCACAATTACTCATAGTACTGTTGGTGCATCTGGAGTTTCGAACTCAGGTGTAAGTGGTGCAAACGGTTTGCCAGCTGGTGTAAGTGCAGCATGGTCTTCAAATACAATATCTATTACAGGTACCCCAACCGTTGCTGGAACTTATCCATATAGTATTCCATTAACTGGTGGTTGTGGAAGTGTAAATGCAAC
>RFNX01000418.1 GCA_009926905.1 Flavobacteriales bacterium | reverse complement strand
TATCAGCACCAAGATCTAAAGGATTTTGCAAATAAGGTGTCGCAAACGTATTGTCAACAGCCAACATTGCTCCAACTTTCTTAGAAATAGCAGCCATTGCAACGATATCAACGATGTTCATCATTGGATTCGTAGGCGTTTCTACCCAAATCAATTTTGTATGTGCATTCACCAACGCTTCCACTTCAGAAGGATGTTGCATGTTCACAAAATGAAATTTAATGCCGTATTTTTCGAAAATTGTTTTGAAAATTCGGTAAGAACCACCGTATAAATCGTTTGTTGAAATAACTTCGTCGCCTGGATTTAGCATTTTTATGATACAATCAATAGCAGCCAAACCTGAACCAAAGCAAGCACCGTATTTCCCATTTTCGATAGCAGCGATATTTTTTTCAAGAGCGTGACGCGTAGGGTTTTGTGTTCTAGAATATTCATAACCTTTGTGATTCCCAACTCCATCTTGAACATACGTTGACGTTTGATAAATGGGGGTCATAATCGCTCCAGTTGTTGGATCTGGATGAACTCCTGCGTGAATTGCTTTTGTACCGAATTTCATAAAAATTGTTTTGGCAAAATTAATAGAAAAGTTGAACGAAAAGGAAAGCCTCGAAGTTGAGTTTCAAGAATCTTACAAGTAAATAATTTAGCTTATTGATTATATTTGTTTTATGTCAGAGAATAATCAGAAAAAAATCGCAGTAATTGGAGGAGGGAGCTGGGCAACAGCATTGGTGAAATTGCTATGTAATTCACAAACTTCAGTTGCTTGGTGGATGCGAAATGAAGAGGCAATTACACACATTCGTCAATTTAAACACAATCCAAAATACCTGCAATCGGTTGAATTTGATGTCAATAAATTAGATTTGGATAGTAATTTATCGAATGTTATTCGTTCGTCAGATATAATTATTATGGCCACTCCTGCGGCTTTTTTAACGAAAGCTTTCGAAAACGTTTCTAAAGAATTGTTCCAAAATAAAATTGTTTTTTCTGCTGTAAAAGGAATCGTTCCTGAAATCAATTCCATTCCAGCTGATTTTATATATACAACCTTTGGAAATCCTTATGAAAACATCGGAATTATTTGTGGACCCTGTCATGCTGAAGAAGTTGCAATGGAACGACTTTCTTATTTAACGATTGGATGCAGTACCAAATCCATTGCTGAAGATATGGCGAATGACTTGGCTTGTAGATACATTAAAACTACTGTTTCAGATGATTTAATTGGAACAGAAATTTCAGCAGTTTTGAAAAACGTTTATGCCTTGGCAGCCGGAATTTGCTCAGGTTTAGGTTACGGCGATAATTTTCAAGCGGTATTAATTTCAAATGCTATTCAAGAAATCGAGCGTTTTATTGATGTAGTGAGTCCAGTTCATCGCGACACAAAATCAAGCGCTTATTTAGGTGATTTATTAGTGACTGCTTATTCTAACTTTTCTCGAAACCGCACTTTTGGTTTTATGATTGGAAAAGGATATTCTGTGAAATCAGCTCAGTTAGAGATGAATATGATTGCTGAAGGCTATTATGCCGCGAAATGTCTCACAGAAATGAATAAAAAGTACAAGGTCGAAATGCCGATTCTTACAGCGGTTTATAACATTTTGTACGAATGCATTTCACCAATTATGGAAATCAAAATTCTTTCGGATAAACTCAGTTAAAGTAATTGCAAGTTAATAATTGCGAATTGCGAACGGGTTTTTTAGCGTGTTCCGCACAGATCTATTCAGTTGGAAACTTCTAAGCAATCTTTAATTCCATTCGCAATTTTAAGTTCGCAACTATTAAGCAGTCTGCTTTTCGTTCGCAATTCGCAATTAATAAGCAGTATCTACTTCCGTTCGCAATTCTTTAATTCAGTTCGCAATTAACACTATTTTTGCACTCACAATTTCAAGGTTATGAAAGTTTTTAAATTTGGTGGAGCTTCCGTAAAAAATGCAGACGCGGTAAAGAATGTAGCTTCTATTTTATCATTGTTTGAAGGACAGAAATTAACTGTCGTGGTTTCAGCGATGGGAAAGACAACGAATAAATTAGAAGAAATTGTTTTAGCTTTAAAAAATAGAGATCGTAAAACATTCACTTGTTTAATCGAAGAATTGGAGTTGTTTCACGAATATATTTTGGCGGATTTATTCACCGAAAAACACTTTTCGATTTACAATACTTTAGAAGAAATTTTTGAAGAATTAAAAGAAAAAATCAACAAACCTTTTTCAGAGAACGAGAGTTTTGAATACGATCAAATCGTTTCTCTTGGCGAAGTAATTTCATCGCATATAGTTACTGCATTTTTGATTGAACAAAGTTTTTCTGCTCATTGGATGGATGCGCGACAATTGGTGAGAACAGATAACAATTATCAAGAAGGAAAAGTGGATTGGAACAAAACAGAAGCATTGATTCAGTCGAAGTTTATGCCTGAATTTTCAACTTCAAATATTTTAGTAACACAAGGATTTGTAGGTCATACAGCCGAAGGTTTCACCACAACATTAGGTCGAGAAGGTTCAGATTACACGGCAGGAATTTTTGCTTTTTGTGGCAATGCTGAAAGCGTTACGATTTGGAAAGACGTTCCAGGTATGTTGAATGCCGACCCGAAATACTTTGAAGATACGATTAAATTGGACAAAATTTCATTCAAAGAAGCAATTGAATTATCGTATTACGGAGCGAGTGTGATTCATCCAAAAACTATAAAACCGTTGCAAAATAAAGGAATTCCTTTGTTTGTAAAATCGTTCATTGAACCAAAGGCAGATGGAACAGTCATCCAATCTTCCACTTCGAATGATGAATTAGTGCCTTCGTTTATTTTCAAGAAAGAACAGACTTTGTTTTCCTTCACGCCAAAAGATTTTTCATTCATTGTAGAGGAAAATTTAAGCGATATTTTTAACCGATTGTCAGTGGCTAAGGCAAAAATAAATTTGATGCAAAATTCAGCGCTTAGTTTTTCAATCCTAATGGACGGAAATAAAATCTATCCTTCTACAATTTTAGAACAGTTTTCTGAGATGTACGAAGTACGCTATAATGAAGGTTTGGAATTGGTAACGATTCGCCATTATGATGACGCGACAATTAATCGAGTGACGAAAGACAAAGAAATAATCCTGCAACAACGTACGCGTTACACGGCAAGATTTGTATTAAAAAGTTTGTAAATACCATTTTTGTGGTATGAATTAAAAGTTAAGGTATGATTACTTTTGCACCATGAAAGTTTCATTAGCTAAGCAAAATGTGGGTGTAAAATCTCAAATTCAATATATTTCTGAATCTACTGTTACAAATAAATTAGTAGAGTTGGGATTTTTGGTTGGGCAAACAATTGAAATCGTTTTTCACTGCTCCATTTGGTGATCCAATTGCAGTAGAATTAAATGGTTCAGTTCTTTCATTACGTTTAGAAGAAGCCGCAACAATCGAAGTTGAAAGTCTTTATGCCAACTAACTTTTTTAGTAAGTTTGCAAGATGAAGATTGCTCTTTTTGGAAATCCAAATACAGGTAAAAGTTCTGTTTTTAATCTACTTACTGGTTTGCGTCAGCACATTGGAAACTTTGCTGGAATTACGGTTGAGAAAAAAAGTGGTTCGTTCAATATCGAAAATAAACAATACGAATTAATAGATTTTCCAGGAGTTTACAGCATTTATCCACGTTCCAAAGATGAAGAAGTTGTTTACAAAGTAGTTTCTAATCCTTCGCATCCAGATTTTCCAGATTTAGCTTTAGTCATCGTAGATGCGTCCAATTTGGAACGAAATTTATTGCTTTTCACCCAAATTTATGACTTAAAAATTCCTACTATCCTCGTTTTGAATATGTGGGATTTGGCGCAAAAAAGAGGGATCACTATCGATTTAGAAAAATTGCAAGCAAGTTTTCCTAACGTAAAAGTCGTTACGACAAATGCACGCATTGGTTTTGGAAAAAGTCGTTTGATTGAGGCAATTAAAACTCATAAATTAACTGTTCCTTCGACGGTTGTCATTGAGAATTTTGAGCTTTGTGACTTGGAAAATAATAAAGAGCAAGAACGCGAAACACAATATCGTTACCAATTTATTAAGAAAGTTGTAGCTGAAGTTGAGCAAGTAGAGAAATCCAAAACAGATACCATTTCTCGTAAAATTGACAATGTGCTCATCCATCCAATTTTTGGTTATTTGATTTTTATCTTGGTGTTATTTGTCGTTTTTCAATTCATTTTTTCCTTTGCAAGCATACCGATGGATTTCATTGATGGATTGTTTGTGAGTTTCTCCAATTGGATTTCAGAAACACTTCCAGCAGGGTTGTTCAATGATTTAATAAGTCAAGGGATCATTCCTGGTATAGGTGGAGTAGTGGTCTTCATTCCTCAAATTGCACTTCTATTTTTCTTTATTTCGATTTTGGAAGAAAGTGGGTATTTGTCGCGGGTTGTATTCATTATGGACAAAATCATGCGTCCTTTTGGCTTGAATGGAAAAAGTGTAGTTCCTTTGATTTCAAGTGTAGCCTGCGCTATTCCCGGTGTGATGGCGTCTCGAACAATTGCCGATTGGAAAGAACGTTTGATTACCATTTTGGTAGCGCCGTTAATGAGTTGTAGTGCGCGTATTCCGGTTTATACACTTTTGATTTCATTAGTAATACCTCAGAAGTATTTATTTGGCTTCATTAATTTACAAGGCGTTGTTTTGTTTGCTCTGTATTTCCTTGGTTTGCTTTCTGCCCTTGTGATTGCTATCATTTTGAAATTGCTTATCAAAAATAAAGAAAAAGGATTTTTATTATTGGAATTGCCGAGCTATAAAATGCCTCGATGGTCAAATGTAGGAATCAATGTGCTTGAAAAAGTGAAAATTTTCATTCTTGATGCTGGTAAAATTATTCTTTCCATTTCCATTATTTTGTGGGCTTTGGCGACTTTTGGACCGGGTGAAAAAATGGATGGTGCTGAAAAATATACTCGAGCAAATCCTTCATTTGAAAAGCTATCGATTGAGAAGCAGAATCAGCAAGTTGCAGCCGCTCGTTTAGAGTCTTCCTATATTGGGATTTTTGGAAAAGTAATTGAACCAGCGATTCGACCTTTGGGTTACGATTGGAAAATAGGAATTTCCTTGATTACGTCTTTCGCTGCAAGAGAGGTTTTTGTGGGGTCCTTAGCTACAATCTATGCTGTACAAGACGATGGTGGTGAAAATGTGCGTTTAATAGAACGTTTGAAGAATGAGAAAAATAAAAATGGCGATCCTGTTTTTACTCTAGCTTCTGGTTTTTCATTGATGATATTTTATGTATTTGCCATGCAATGTATGGCAACGCTTGCGGTAGTAAAAAGAGAAACCAACTCTTGGAAATGGCCATTGATTCAAGTTGGTTTTATGGGATTGATGGCTTATTTTGGTGCATTGATTTCTTTCCAATTGCTTTCGTAAGGTATTCAGAAAAGCATTAATTTCGTCTTATGTTTCAATCGCTACTTGTTATTTTAGTTTGTTGCACTTCGGTGTTGTTTTTAGTACAACGTTTTTGGAAGCAGTTTTTCTCAAAAAATGAAGGTTGTGAAGGTTGCTCTGTTAGCAAAACTAATATTTTGAATTCGGGGAATAAATAAAATGGGACAATGTCAACTTTATAAATACAATAGCTGTTTCTACGCAATCAAAAGCGAAGATTCACATTATTTTTCTCAATCTTTCATAGAAAGTGAATTGGATAATGACCACGTTGCTTGGCTTAATTTTCATGGATTAGAGGGAAAAGAAGACATTGAACATCTGTGTAAAAAATTACAGATTGACAGACTAAGTGTCGAAAATATATACTATTCAATTCGTCGCCCAAAAGTGGAGGAATATCCACATTATATGTTCTTCAGTGTAAAATCAGCTTTACCAGACGAAGAAGGAGAAATGCTTTTGAATCAAGAACAAATTTCATTTATTTTAGGAAAAGATTATTTGATTTCATTTCAAAATAAATCATCAGATCATTTCACAGATGTTAGAAATCGTATTGAAAAGAATAGGGGGAAAATTCGCATCAAAAAAGCTGATTTTTTACTGTTTAGAATGTTAGAAGCTATTATCGACAATTACTTTGAAGTATTGGAAAGTATTGCTGACAAAATTGAAAACATAGAGAATAGGCTACACAAAACTGAAAGTAAATCAATTTTTAATGAAATAGAAATTGAAAAGCGTAAGCTAATTGAATTGCGAAAAATTGCACAACCGATGCGAGATATAACCATTCAACTCGAAAGCAGTGAAAGTCCATTTTTAGAAAAAGAGAATTTTCATTATTTCTCAAATTTGCGTTCAGCATGTGTAAGTGTTTTGGAAGAAATTGATGCCAACAAACAAATTTTGGACGGTATGACCAATTTATTTTATGCTGCGCAAGGGCAACGAATGAATGAAATTATGAAAATATTGACCGCTGTGAGTTCAATATTTATTCCCTTGACTTTTATTGTTGGAGTTTACGGAATGAACTTTAAATACATGCCTGAGCTTCAATATCTTTATGGTTACTACACCGTTGTAGGAGTTATGTTTGTAATAGGAGCAGGGTTGTTCATTTACTTTATCAAACAAGGTTGGCTAAAAAAACACAAAGATTGATTTGAATATTCAACAAATAATGCGATATTCGTTATTCTGTTAACAATCTGTTAAATTAAATTAGACGTTCGAAAACAGTTTTACATTTGTTTCATAAAACTTTAAAACATGAAAAAATTAGCATTGTCTTTAGCGCTTATGTTCATTTCAGCTTTAGCTGTGAACAAAGTAAATGCACAAATTGAAAAAGGTGCAAAAATTGAATTTTCGAAAGAAACACACGATTATGGGAATATCAAATATGATGGAGATCCATATTGTACGTTTGATTTCAAAAACACTGGTGACGAGCCATTAATCATTTCTAACGCCAAAGGATCTTGCGGTTGTACAGTTCCTGAGTGGCCGAAAGAACCAATCGCACCAGGAGCAAAAGGAACGATTCGTGTAAAATACGACACAAAACGTCCAGGAGCAATCAACAAAAGCGTAACAATTACTTCAAACGCTATCAACGAGCCAAACAAAGTGATCCGTATCAAAGGTGAAGTTGGTCCAGCTCCAGAAAGCGGAACTCCAGTAAACAACGCTGGTGCACCAACACAAAACTAAAATATGAAGGGGATTTTTACTATCTCATTTTTATTAATAACCGCCCTTGGCTTCTGTCAAGAGGCGGTTTTTAGTCCTAAGTACCCTGTCGCAAAATTCCCTAAAGTACAAGAGGGTAAAATGGTGAATTATGTTTTTGAGTTCACTAACACAGGTGTTATACCACTTGAATTTTACTCATATGAGGTAGAGTGTATTTGTACAGTTGTTACCTTACCTGATGAACCAATTGCACCAGGACAACAAGGGAGAATAGAAGTTTCTTTCGATACCAATGGTAAATATTATTTCCAAGATCGAATTATTAATCTTGTAACAAATACAAAGAGAAAGAATGAAAAACTTCGTTTGAAAGTTTACGTAGAGCCAAAACTAGTCACAGAACCAGCTCCTGAAACTGGAAATTAGGATTTAGCATTAAATCAAAAAACATTTTTCTAATTTTATTATTAAAGATTAGAAGCTATCTTTATCTCTTAAATCTTATTATTTCTTTGGATTTTTCTA
>RFNX01000066.1 GCA_009926905.1 Flavobacteriales bacterium | reverse complement strand
GTGTTCAAAAGCGAATAAGGTTCCTGTGCGCCCCCAAGCAGTCATAATTTCATCGAAAATTACGAGTACATTATTGGCTTTTGCGAGTTTTACCAATTCTTCCAAAAACTCAATTGAATAAAAACGCATTCCAGCTGATCCTTGAATCAATGGCTCAACGATTAAACTGATGAATTCGCCCGATTCGAAAAGCGTTTTGGCTTGTGCTAAGAGTTGTTGTTCGTTGGCTTCAGTCGGGAATTCTAAGAAATCCACGTTAAAGAAAAAAGGTTCAAAAGGTGCGTTGAAATAATCGCGTTCACCAACCGACATCGCTCCAAAGGTATCCCCATGATAAGCTCCTTCTAACGCTAAAACGCGCGATTTATTAATGCCTTGATTGTGCCAAAATTGCATGCACATTTTTATCGCTACTTCAACAGCCGTTGAACCGTTGTCGGAAAAGAAGACTTTTTGTAAATCGCAATTGAGTTTTTCGACGATGCGTTTTGCTAATTCGATGCCTTTTTCGTGCGTTGCTCCTGCAAAAATTACGTGGTCAATCGCTGCAAATTGCGTTTGAATGGCTTGTGCAATGTGCTCGTTTCCATGTCCGTGTACATTCACCCACCACGACGAATTGCAATCCAAATATTGTTTTCCGTCTGCTGTATAAAGCGTAGCGTCTTTAGCTTTGGAAATCAATAGGGGACAAGGTTCCGTTTGAATTTGGGTAAACGGATGCCACACGTATTTTGCGTCGTCTTCAATTAAGCTCATAAGCCAAATTTAGCCAAAGTTTCGGGAGTACGCAGTTGGGTTGCGAAAGTTGAAATCGTTTCTTTGGAAAGGTTTTCAAAAATCGGAACGTGAAACAAAGTTGGAATTTGCGTTTTTGTAAAAATAATGTCTTCGGTCATTGGCAATTCATCGCCCACGTAAATGATTCCTAAAATGGGAATGTTGCGGTTGCGAAGTGTTTCAATACTCATTAAGGTATGGTTGATACTTCCTAAATAATGTCTTGAAATCAAGATGGTTGGCAATTTCCATTCGGCAACTAAATCGCAATAAAGCAAACCGTTTTCATTCACGGGAACCATCAAACCACCTGCGCCTTCAACAATTAAATTTCCTGTAAATTCAGGAAAGGTGAAATCCGCAGCTTCGATGTGAACGCCGTCTAATTTTGCAGAAACGTGGGGAGAAAGTGGTTGCGTCAGTCTGAATTGTTCAGGGAAATATTGAAACGATTCAAAACTCACCAAACGCTCGACTTTCATGCTGTCTGTATTTTTCAATTCGCCCGACTGAACAGGTTTCCAATAGTTTGCAAAAAGCAATTCACATAAAACGGAGCTTACAACGGTTTTTCCAACGTCAGTACCGATTCCGCTTATAAAAAATGTGTGTTTCATGTTTTTTGAATTTTGAGTGCGAAGTTAAGGGTTAAACCATTTAAATCATAATCGGCAGTGGTGGAGTCTTTG
>RFNX01000193.1 GCA_009926905.1 Flavobacteriales bacterium | reverse complement strand
TAGGTAAAACTTGTCATCCCCCTTAGTCCCCCTTCAAAAGGGGGAGACCATAATCTCGCTTCGGAAGAAAATCTTGTATTGAATTGGAAATTGTTTCTTTACCAAAAAATAAAGTCTACCCAAGATTCTGTCTCCTCCCTTGAGGGAGGAATAAGGAGGGTGACCTATATTGATTAAAGAGGTGACTAATTTTCAAATTATTTTATCCTCAAATTTTCAAATTAGTATTTCGTAATCTTCCTTTTCTCTTTCAAACTCACGTTCTCAATCTGCAAAAAATACTCTCCAGCCGCTAAAGCAGAAATATCCAAAGGTAAACTCTCCGTATTTTTAGGAACTGCAATCTTTCTGACCAAGCGCCCACGTGCATCAATAATCAACAATTGACTATCGCTAGTTAGTGCGCTGAATTGAAGTGTTAAATTGCCACTCGTAGGTGAAGGATAGACCAACCACGAAAAATTGGTTGGCGGTGGTGTGACTGTATCTTGCGGAATGGTAACAAAAACCGTAACGCTATCCACCAAATCGACAATGCAGGGAACGGTTTCTGAGGTGTCGATTAAACCAAAATAATAGGTGGTTGTAACTTCTGGTGTGGCGATGGGGTTGAGAATCGTGGTATCGTTCAAACCTGAACTCGGCCACCAACGATAGAGCAAATCGTTCCAACAACCCTCACAATTCGCTTGTAAAGGTATATTTTCTCCCAACGTATCAACCTCACCACCAAGCCCTGCGGAAATTTCAGGAAGTTCATAGACCCCGAAATCGTCGAAGTAGTAGTAAACCCAAACATTATTTAAAGCACGAACAGGCCCTGTATCAATCATTGGTTTTACTCTGAAATTTCCAACAGTCATAAAACTTTCTCCTCCTTCCGCAGTGAAAGTTTGATGAAAGGGCACCCAATTTTGAGTATCAGTTACAATGGAAAGGTTTTCTATTTGAGGTACTTCGTTTATTATTTCCCAATTACCGAATTGAAAAACTGTATCTTTTGAAAAATAAGCACCAACTCGATTGGCACCAAAACGTGATATCCTACTTAAATTCGTGTACCACGAAACACAATAGTTTTTATTTTTTAAAGATTTTGATAGCTTGATTTCTAAATATTCTCTGTAATCATCTGGAATATCTATTGCATCATAAGTGGAAATGCCAGAAAATCCATATCCTTTATGAGGAAATTGGTAATCTGTATAAAGTATATTTGGGATACGACCAGAACATGAATGAAAGAAATCACTTGAACTCCCACCACAACCTGAAGACCAATTGTTATTAGGTTGAAATGGTTGAAACCATGGAAAAGCTTTACAAATTTGATCACAACCTATTCCACCAATATCAGAAGAGTATGGACATGTGTCAAACTCTTCAAATCCTGAATTTTGCAATAAATTTAATTGCGAAAAACTTGAGAAATGCAACGCACCCAATAAAGTTAGGAGCGTTACATTTAAATTTATTAAAAGAAATTTAATCATTTAACTATCATCTTTTTAACTATAAATTTATCATTTGTTAGTTGTAATTCAAAGAAATAAACACCCTTAGAATATTTACTAACATCTACTGAACCAATTGTTTTTTCATTATTGACCTCCCATTCGGTAATGATTTTACCTGAAACATCAATGATTCTAACAATTCCAGTTTCATTTTCAATAATTGGTAATTGATAATGAATGTATTCACTTCCTGGGTTTGGGTAAAGTTTTAATTGCTCAAATAAAAGATTATTAGATTGGGTCATTGATTTAGCTGAGTAGGTTTCTGTATCAATTGTGTCAATCGAAAGCATCACACGCGCCATATAAACTGCATTACCTGCAACTCTTGGACTTTGATTGGCTATTTCCCTTAGGTACGAACTATCTTGTGCTTCCAATTCGTATTTTCCTTTCATCCAAGTATTTATATAAACCTCAAACACTTTTTTATAGTTTAGTTCGACATCGCCATAGGCTTCAAAAGCATCCAATTTTTGTTGTGCGGAAATAGTATCTTTCGTTGCTAGTTCTTCCTCTAATTCATAGATTTTATTAGCATTTGTCATATCCATACTGTCCATAAATTCTTGATATTTTTCTCCTTCTTCTGAGTATTCATCGTACGTATAAGGAGTTATTTTCAAGCTTTTATACAATTCAATATCTAAAGTTTTTAGTTCCTGCTCGCTGAGTAAAACGTATTCACCAGTTGTTGTTATAGCTTGTAATAAACCACCAGGTAAAGCACAAGGAGGATTTGCACATCCTTCAACACAATTATAGCCTCCTGTTGCACTATTTATTGTTATTGCTGTACCAGGAGGATTAAATTGAGTATTTGGATCTGGCATAAACGGCATAGAATAACTTCTTGTAAAGAACTTGGGAGTTGAACCATTTCTAATTATTCCCTTTGCTCCGGGGGTAACAATTGACCATTGATTATCTTGAGGAGAAGTTAGACTCCCTTGGTCGCCTATGAAACCATTCATATGTAAACCCACTGGATGAAATTTCATTTGGTTACATCTTATCGTTGTAGGGAAATTGTTATTACCAATTATATATATCCCTGTTCCCATTTTAAGGGTAGTATTGTCGATTATATTTGAATTAGTACTATTTTCACCTACATAGATACCGAACATGTAAAGCGCTTGTGTACTTGTTAGTTCACTGAAACCATTAAGAGGGCTAGAGGTGTAATTTGTTCTTTGTATTGAATTTGATCTTACAGATGTACCATTACAACCTTGTAGTTTAATACCTGTGGTTATCGTTGTAGCAGTTGGTGCTGTTGTTGGAAAATATATCCCAGCTTTTGTTGTTCCAATACTTGTGTAATTACTACTGTTTTCTAAGATTTTAACATTGTTATATAAAGAGAGTCGAATTCCATTTCTGACATTTCTTATTGTGTTTCTTTTTACAGTTATGTTTGTTCCATTAGTAGCAACTGCATTTTCAATATTTATAGCAACACGTCCAAACTGATTGGTGTTTTCATTGAAAATATTTTTTTCTATCAATATTGTTTGGGGTCTTGTATTATTGAAAACATTAATGCCTGAAGAACTGGTTTCATTAAAAGTAGACATTTTATTTTGACTAATTGTAAGTGAATTACTAAAGTTATTTGTATAGTAAATTCCTCTATTAAAATTAGTGAATGTGTTGTTCTTAATATAATTATCTTCTCCTAAATCCCCAATGTTTGACCCATAATTGCCTATAAATATAGAAACGTAAATTCCAAAGTTTGATGGAATTGGACTTAAGATATTATTGAACGAATTATTATAAACTTCAAATTTGTTTGTATTATTAATACCAATACCATTATAAGAATCAGAGAAGATGTTACCTTGTGATGCGTTAGTTTCACTCCCAACTAATATATAGTTTACAGTATTAAAAAACATACACCATCCTGTACTAGTAGAATTACAAGCATTTGGAATAGGACATAAAGAATTAATATTTGTGAAACTATTTTTTAAGGTAATCACTTTATTGCAATTAGTTGCATAAATCCCCATTTCAAGGTTATTAAAAGAATTTGAAGTTGTTCCTCCTATCATTGTTGTTCCCATATCTTCTAAATAAACGCCATACTGAGATTTCTGACCAAGAAAGGACGCTTTTAGATAGGGATAAGGAGTAAGATTTCCAGATGAGCAGTCAAAATTTGTTCCATTTATTGAGTTAACACCA
>RFNX01000479.1 GCA_009926905.1 Flavobacteriales bacterium | reverse complement strand
ACGGTAAAGTATTATCTGGAGCGCAAGAACCAGTTAAACTTTGGAAACAAGGAGTTGATGTTGTGAATGACAATTTAGGTGAATTGGTTGGGAAAGTTTATGTCAAAAAGCATTTCACGCCAGAAGCAAAAGAAAGAATGAAAACTTTGGTTCAAAATTTATTGAATGCTTATGAAGAAAGCATCAAGAATTTGGATTGGATGAGCCCAAAAACAAAGAAAGAAGCTTTAACTAAATTGGAAAAGTTTACAGTGAAAATTGGTTATCCTGACAAATGGAAAGATTACTCAAAATTGGCTGTTAAAAAGGATGATTTCTTTGGAAATATGCAACGTTCAAGTGATTTTGTGTACGATGAAATGATAGCGAAACTTGGTAAACCAGTAGATCGCACGCTTTGGGGAATGAGTCCGCAAACAGTAAATGCGTATTACAATCCATCTTTGAATGAAATCGTTTCCCAGCTGCAATTCTTCAAGCACCATTTTTTGACATGAATGCTGATGATGCAGTAAATTACGGTGCAATCGGTGGTGTAATTGGACATGAAATCGGACATGGTTTCGACGACCAAGGAGCAACTTTTGATGGCGATGGTAAAATGAGAAATTGGTGGACAGCTAAAGATTTAAAATCTTTTAAAGCAAGAACAAATGCATTGGTTGCACAATACGACAGCTTTAAAGTTTTCCCTGATTTGAATGTAAATGGCGAATTTACCCTAGGTGAAAACATTGGAGATCTAGGAGGATTAAGCATTGCAATTAAAGCTTATAAAATGAGTTTGAATGGAAAAGAAGCTCCCAAAATGGATAAATTCACAGGACTTCAACGCGTGTTTATTGGATGGGCGCAAGTTTGGTTGAATAAAGACAGAGAAGAAGCATTACGTTCTCAAGTTGCTTCCGATCCTCATTCACCTTCTAAGTTTAGAATCAATGGTGTGGTGAGAAATATTCCTGAATTCTATGAAGCATTTGACGTTAAGAAAACAGATTCATTATATTTAGCACCTGAAAAACGTGTGAAAATCTGGTAAACTATGGCTGGTTCAAGTTTCGGAACAATCTTTAAATTAAGCACTTTTGGCGAATCTCATGGAATTGCTATTGGCGGTGTAATTGATGGTGTTCCTGCTAATTTAGAATTGGACTTCGAAGTCATTCAATCGGAACTTGATAAAAGAAAACCTGGACAGTCAGCGATTGTTACTCAACGAAAAGAAAGTGATAAAGTTCAATTTCTATCTGGAATTTTTGAAGGAAAAACAACAGGTGCTCCAATTGGGTTTATAATTCCAAATGAAAATCAAAAATCGAATGATTACGCCCATTTAAAAGAAGCTTTTCGTCCTTCCCATGCTGATTTTACGTATCAAGAAAAGTTTGGAATTCGCGATTACAAAGGCGGCGGAAGAAGCAGTGCAAGAGAAACGGCAAGTAGAGTAGTGGCTGGAGCTATTGCTAAACAAATGTTACAATCCGTTGGCGTTCGTTTTTCAACGTATGTTGATCAAATCGGTAAAATACAATTAAATTCTGCGGATTTTTATCAATCAGAACTAATTGAATCAAACATTATTCGTTGTCCAGATGCTCAAGTTGCAGCTGAAATGGAAGAATTAATTCGTACCGTTCGAAAAGACGGAGATACGATTGGTGGTGCAATTCGATGTGTAATAGAAAATGTTCCTATTGGTTTAGGTGAACCAGTTTTTGATAAATTACATGCTGAATTGGGAAAAGCAATGTTATCCATCAATGCAGTAAAAGGTTTTGAAATCGGAAGTGGATTTGAAGCCCTCACAATGCGCGGTTCGGAACACAATGATCTTTTCAATACTGACGGAACGACAAAAACCAATCATTCAGGCGGAATTCAAGGTGGAATTTCAAATGGAATGCCAATTTCATTTCGCGTTGCTTTCAAACCAGTTGCTACATTGATGCAATCGCAAGAAAGTATCACAATTCAAGGTGAAGCAATTGAGTTGGAAGGTAAAGGTCGTCACGATGCATGTGTGGTTCCAAGAGCCGTTCCAATTGTTGAAGCAATGGCAGCAATTACAATTTTAGATTTCTATCTTAGAAATAAGTCCATACATTTGTAAAAAAAAACAGAAAATGATTCAACGCTTACAAACTTTATACTTCGCTATCTCAATGATTTTATTGGCTATTCTTTTAACGGGAATGGACATTTTTAGATTTGTAACTGAAAAAACAACTTACGCTTTTAGTGCTTTTGGAGTAGAAAGTAGAATAACTGGAAGTCCCGATTCAAAAACAGAAACAATTTCTTCCACGCCTTATTATATTGTGATTATTGCTTTTATTCTATTTATTTTCTTCGCTTTGATGAGCTATAAAAAGTTGAATTTTCAAGTGAAATTAGCAAGAGCGATTTTCTATTTGTATTTATTGATGACAATAGGTGTGGTTATCGCTTCTCAAGTTTGTAGTACATGTGTTAGCTCTGAAGAAGCAACTAAAGAACTTGATCTTGGTTTCTATCTGATTGTTGCTGGTTTACCTTTTACTTTATTGGCACAAATCGGTATCATCCGTGATAAAAAGCTGTTGGATTCTTTGAATAGGCTACGTTAATAATTGCTTTCTATTTATTGCTAATTACTAACTGAATTAAAGTCTGAGAAACGATTTAAGAGAATCTAGTCTTACGCTTAACCCTTTATCACAACTCAAGTATTCGCCGTCATGTAATCCAATAGTTTGGAGTCACACTTTAAACAGTTTAAGTGATATGCCAAATATGTTTTAATTGAGTTTATTTACTGACGCTTTCAATTGTCTATTTATCATATCTAAATAAATAGACACTTGAATATGTTTTCAGAATAAAAGAAAATAAGTATTAAGCTTAGTTCAATTATTTTTACTAAATTCTTTATTCGCCTAAACGTTTAAACAAATAACATATTAATTAGCAGTTGAATTTAAAAAAAAAGCTCTTTATGACGATTCACAAAGAGCTTTATTGTAGGTTAATCCTTGATTATTGTTTTGATACTTTCGTTTTATAAATAATATCATTGTTTGAATTTACAACTTGTAACAAATACATTCCTGAAGTCATTCCCTCAAGTGTTAAGTTTCCAACTGTACTTCCTGCTGGTATATCTGATTTTGAAACTTTGTTACCTATCATGTCATATAACTCAATACTTACATTCTTTTCTAATTCGTTTGTAAACTCAATATTTACTTCTCCATTTGTTGGGTTCGGATAAACAACTGCTTCAATTTTTGTAATTAACTCACTATTTGAAATAGATTCTTCAGTAATTTCTGTTGACATAGTTCTTGAAACAGAGGGTAAACATGATCTAACTCTCAAAGAACCAGGTGCTCCTGTCTTACAATTATTAAACGCCCTAACTTGGATGTTTCCTGAAACAGTTGCATTTGTAACATTAACTGTGATAGTATTAGTTCCTTGACCTGAAATGATTACTAATCCTGCGGGTACAGTCCATGTATATCCAACAGCTCCTGTAACTGAAGAACAAGTGTATGTTTCTGTTCCACAAGGAGTAACTGAACCGCTTGTTATTGCAGGTGTTAATGGTATAGATCTCAACCACACAGATCTCTCTGCTCCTACTCCGCATCCGTTAGTTGCTGCAATTCTCAATGGTCCAGAAATAAAGTCGGCTGAAACCGACAATGAAATCGATGTTGTTCCTTGACCTGAAAGAAGGGTTGTTCCTGCAGGCACTGTCCACAAATAACTTGTTGCTCCAGCAACTGGTGCTATCGTATATGTTAAAACTCCATTGGTATCTGGACATAAATCGTTCGTTCTACCCGTAATTAAACCTGGTAATCTTGGAACTGAGTTTAATGCTAAAACTCTTGGTGCGCTACTTCCGCAAGCATTGTTTGCAACAACACTAAGAGAACCTGAAGTGAATACTCCCGAAAACTCAACACTAATTGAATCTGTTCCTTGTCCTGAAACAATTGTTGCACCTGTTGGTACTGTCCATGTATAATTCACAGCACCTAAAACTGGTACTATCTTATAAGATGATATTGATGTACCTATTGAACACAAACCAGA
Source organism: Flavobacteriales bacterium (assembly GCA_009926905.1). Lineage (GTDB taxonomy): Bacteria > Bacteroidota > Bacteroidia > Flavobacteriales_D > Crocinitomicaceae > UBA952. Next base: position 2,358 of record RFNX01000479.1, on the reverse strand, counting down.
TGAAATACCACTAATTATTCCTGGTACTCTCGGAGTAGAATTAAGCATCAAAATTCTTGGTGCGCTGCTTCCACATATGTTATTGGCAGTAACAGATAAATTTCCTGAAGCAAAACTACTTGTAATACTTAAAGTAATAGAGTTTGTCCCTTGTCCTGATAGTATAATGGTTCCTACTGGTACTGTCCACGTGTAACTTGTGGCTCCTAAGACTGGGGCAATCGAGTACGTTAATTCTGACGATACTTGTGAACAGATACTTGTAAAAGCTCCAGAAATTGATAATGGAATTCTCGGTACGGAATATAAAATAAGAGTACGTTTAAGACTGTTTCCACAAGCGTTTAAAGATTCAACACTCAAATTACCTGATGTGAAACTTGAATTAAATTCTACTGTGATTGAAACTGTTCCTTGACCTGAAACAATCGTTGCTCCAGTTGGAACTGTCCATAAGTATTCTATGGCACCATTAACACTTGCAATGGAATAAGTTGTTGTTTGAGTTCCATTTACTCCCAATCCTGTCGAAACTCCAGTAATAACTCCTGGTTGAGCTGCCAAGGAACTAATTGCAATGCTAGTAGGCAAACTACTTCCGCACACATTGTTCGCTGTAACAACTAAGTTGCCAGAAACAAAACTGTCAGCTATGTTAAGTGAAATTGTTTGAGTTCCTTGTCCTGTTGTAATTGCCGTACCTTCTGGAGAAATCCAAGTGTAATTTTCAGCATTAGCAACTGTGGTAGCAATATATGTTGGATTTGAGTTGCCTACTGCGCACAAACCTGCTACTGAACCTGAAATCGATGCTGGTCTTGCCAAAATCGAGCCGATTAATTTAATGCGCTCAGTACTTTCTGCGCATGGGTTAACAGATTTAACTGCTAAATTACCAGAAGTAAACCCTTCCTCAATATTTAGAACAATGGATGTTGTTCCTTGTCCTGAAACTATTGTTGTTCCTGCAGGAGCTGTCCAAACATAACTTGTAGCGTTTGTAACTGGTAAAATCGAAAAGGTCGTGGTTGAAACACCACCAACACATAACCCTGTTGACAATCCAGAAATCAGCCCTGGAGTTGCAACTACACATGAAGTTACAATCGTTAATTTCAACTTCTTAACAGTACAACCTTCAACATAAGTATAAATCCCAGAAGAAGTATATGTTTCACCATTTACTGGCCATGTGTAAGTTTGATAAGCGGCAACAATTGTATCAATAATTGCACTTTGATTCACAACTATAGATTGATTTACTTGAGCTGCACAAACTCCTTGAGATGGTGTAAATGTATAATTTGTTGTATTTTGATTATTAATTGCAGGCCACCATGTCCCAGAAATTCCATTTAAAGATGTTTGCGGAAAAGGTACAATGCTATCACCAGAGCAGTAGGATTGACTATATGTTGCCATTTCAAAAACCGGCTGCACCCTAGGATTCACAGTGATTGTCATAGTTTTTGGTAAAATACAAGAACCTGTAGTTGCTGTAAAAGTATAAGTGGTTGTTTGTGTATTGTTCAAAGCTGGGGACCATGTACCTGTAATGTTGTTCAAAGATTGAGTTGGTAAGGCTAAGATTGTATTGCCAGCACAAACTGATTCAGCTTGATTGAAAATTGGCTCTTGCGTTGGAGTAACACTGATTGTTCTAACAGCTGTATTTGCACAAAAGTTTGAATTGGGCGTAAATGTATATGTAGTTGTTGAAGTGTTGTTCAAAGCTGGCGACCAAGTTCCACCAATATTATTAGATGATGTATTAGGAAGTACAAATGACTGACCTGAACAAATAGATGAAGCCATATTAAATGTTGGGTTCGCTGGAGCACCAAGCACATAAATTTGATCAGCATTTACAGATCCTATAACTTGTGGAGAGGTTGCAACAATACGAACACGATAAGCACCACTTACAGATGCTGTTGCGGGAATCGTTGCAGTAATCACTCCAGAAAAAGTGGTGTTTGAAACATTAGAAACTAATTGTGAACCAATAACTGTAAAAGTAGTAAACGTCCCATTGGGAGCGCTTAGTTGAACGTTAAAAGAGTTGTTGGTGCCAAACATACCATTCGCAGAATAGGAAACAGAAATCGAACCTCCTCTACAAACATGCTTGGTACTCACAGATCCTGTTAAAATTGTTTGTCCAAAAGATACTGAACTAGAAATAATCGATAATAAAATCAAACCTAATAAGAAACGAAATGGTTTTGATATTGTATTCTTCATGATCTCTTTGTTTTTAATGCTTTTAAATTTTTTATTCACTTTTTTTGATTTTTTTGCTCATAATCCCCTAATCCAGTGAAAGAAACACTAGATCAAAAAAAAACTGATTAGAAT
>RFNX01000551.1 GCA_009926905.1 Flavobacteriales bacterium | reverse complement strand
CCTCGGCATGTCCGGCAAACCAAACAGGAAAATTGTTGTCGCCTCGTAAAATCATGATGGACACACGTGATCGTTTGGTGGAAGTTGGAGAAAATGTACGTCAACACGGAAAAGATTACGACGATGGAAAAAGTTTACTTACTTACATCAGCGAAGAAGAAATTTGGGCGTGTACAAGTTGTAATGCTTGCGTGGATGAATGTCCTGTAAATATTGACCCGCTTTCTATAATTATTGATTTACGTCGCTATTTGGTAATGGAAGAATCCAAAATGCCATCTGAATTGACGGGAATGCTTACAAATATTGAAAATAATGGTGCACCTTGGCAGTTTTCACCAAGTGACCGATTAAATTGGGCTAAAGAAGATTAAGCTATGAGTTTGAATGTACCTACAATGGCCGAAATGATGGCTAAAGGCGAAACAGCAGATGTATTATTCTGGGTTGGTTGTGCTGGAAGTTTTGATGATAGAGCAAAGAAAATTACGAAAGCATTGGTGAAGATTTTAAACCATTGCAACGTTAAATTCGCAGTGCTTGGAACGGAAGAAAGCTGTACGGGCGATCCTGCTAAACGCGCTGGAAATGAATTCACGTTCCAAATGCAAGCAATGATGAATATTCAAGTCCTAAACGGTTACGAAGTAAAAAAAATCGTTACAGCTTGTCCACATTGTTTCAATACCTTGAAAAATGAATATCCTGAATTGGGTGGAACTTATGAAGTGATTCATCACACTCAATTAATTCAAGATTTAATTAATACTGGAAAATTAGCTTTAGAAGGAAACCAAACGTATAAAGGAAAAAAAATCACGTTCCACGACCCTTGTTATTTGGGAAGAGCAAACGATGTTTACGAAGCTCCACGTGCTTTAATTGAAAAATTAGACGCTGAGTTAGTGGAAATGAAACGTTGCAAAACCAAAGGTTTATGCTGCGGAGCTGGTGGTGCACAAATGTTCAAAGAAGCTGAAAAAGGAAACAAAGAGGTCAACATTAAAAGAACAGAAGACGCTTTGGAAACAAGTGCAGGAATAATTGCAACAGGATGTCCTTTCTGTAATACAATGATGACCGACGGAGTTAAAAACTTTAACAAAGAAGATGAAATTAAAGTATTAGACGTTGCTGAATTAATTGCGAATGCTGCCGAACTTTAGTCAACTTTTTTCAAATTTACCAGAGCACAGCCGCGTTTGGTTGTATTTAGCCGATCGTAAATTAGACGCAACCGAAGAAAATTTCTTGAATGAAAAATTGAGTGACTTTCTAGTAACTTGGGCTGCACACAATAAAAAATTAATGTGTGACGGAACACTACTTTTTTCCCAATACTTAGTTTTAGCTGTAAACGAAGATGTCGAATCTGCATCAGGTTGTTCTATTGATAGCTCAGTTCGCTTTATAAAGAGTTTGGGTCAAGAACTCAAAATTGATTTCTTTAATCGTTTAAAAGTTCTTGTAATAGAAAACAACGAAGTAAAGTTGGTATCTTATTTTGATGCAACAGCAAACAGTTTGCTTTTTTTAAATCCATTGATTACTCAGCTTGGCGAATTAAGATCCCAATGGCAAAATTCAACCAACATCGTTTCCTAGTTTTTAATCGACAAGGATTTAATCCCATAATTCTATCGTAAAACTAAATTCAAAAAGATAAACTATTCATTTTGTTATAGTAGTTTTCAATAAATGTTAATTTTTATTTACATTTGTTGCCATAAACATAAAGTTTATTAATGTATTTACCTACCATTACAATATGAATTACACTCTTAACCAACTTCGCATTTTTCTTAAGATAGTACAAACAGAAAGTATTACAAAAGCATCTGAAGAATTGCATTTAACACAACCAGCTGTTTCTATTCAATTAAAAAACTTTCAACATCAATTTGAAATTCCACTTACAGAAGTTATTGGTAAAAAATTATTCATAACAGATTTTGGTAGAGAAATTGCGCAAGCAGCAGATTCAATTTTGAATGAAGTTTATGCTATCAACTATAAAGCGATGGCCTACAAAGGTCATTTGACAGGTAGATTAAAGATATCTGTTGTTTCTACTGGAAAATATGTAATTCCTTATTTCTTATCTGCATTTTTAAAAAAGAATCCGAATATTGAATTACAATTGGATTTTTCTAACAAAGCAAAAGTGATTGAAAATCTTGAAAAGAACGAAGTTGATTTTTCATTGGTTTCTATTCTTCCTGAATCACTTCGGCTGAAGCACACAAAGCTCATGCAAAACAAATTGTTTTTAGTTGGGAATTTAGAACAAAAATTCGGAGATAAAACAATTGATAAGTCTGTATTAGAAGGAATGACTTTGATTTATCGTGAAGAAGGTTCTGCTACACGTGCAGCCATGGAAAAATTCATTGTAAATAGCAATGTTACTTCTAAAAGCAAACTTGAAATCACAACTAACGAAGCAATTAAACAATCAGTAATTGCAGGTTTAGGATTCTCAATTATGCCATTAATTGGAATGAGAAATGAGCTAACGAATCAACAATTGCAAATCATACCTGCTAAAGGTTTACCGATTTGTACAGACTGGAACTTGGTGTGGTTGGCTGACAAAAAATTATCTCCTGTTGCTAACGCATTTTTGGAATACATAGAAAAAGAAAAAATATCGATAATTAATGAACACTTTTCTTGGTACGAAACGTATTAATTTTTTTAATTAAGCTTTATCTTTCAATTCTTGTTGACGTTTTGCTCCTATATCAAAAATGATGTCATACAAGTGTTTTGCATTCACGATTAAACGCTCTAATTCGTGTTCGAAAAATCGTGCAGTATGTTCGTTCCACACAAAAGGATTTCTGTCCAACTCTTTAAAACTTTCCCCTAAGGTGTGAACATATTCTTTTTTCTCTTCTACATCACTAATGAAAGTTGGAGGGTAAAGGTCGTACATTAAAATCCAATTTTTAGCAACGCGCGTTACTCTTCCATTTCCATCTGCAAAAGGATGAATTCGAATCAACTCATGGTGAAAATAAATCGCGCGAATTATTGGATTGGAAATGAATTTCATTTGATAAAAAAGCTCTCGAACTAAACTCGGAACTTCCGTTCTATCAGGACAAATATGCGCTCCGATTTGAACAAGTGTGTCTCGGTAACGATTTGGATGCATGGAATATGCCTCCGGTGAAATCAAGCGCAATAATTGAAACAATTGAACTTCGCTATCAAAACGATTGTGTGCATTTATCTCTTCCACCACAAAATCTAAAGAAAGATTAAGATTATGAAGGTATTCTTCTGCTTCTTCTTCCGTTTGCGCTTCCATTTGCGCATTTTTGATTCCCACCAATTCCTTCAAATTGTGCATTCCAATCAAATAAGAATCCAATAAATCATCATCCAAATGGTAGCGACTGTAGATAATTAAACGATAAATCGCTCGCACTTTGTCTTCAAGCTCAGTTATTTTACGATGATCAACATTAATTTGATCGATAGGAAGTAAAAACATAATTTGATTTTTATTGTAAAAATAAATCTAAAACGTTTTATTAAACACAAAAAAAGGGCAAACTTATTCAATTTGCCCCCTTTAATTATTTTGAACCTAACATATCATGGGAAAACACCTCTTTGAATGTAAGCCAATTCAATTCTTTTAATTGCAACAATGTAAGCTGCTGTTCTGAAGTCAGTTTTGTATTCTTCTGAAGCTGCAACTACTTTGTTAAATGAAATCAATAACTGTTTCTCTAAGCGAGTAATTACGTCGTCCATTGTCCAAAGTTCACCTTGCTTATTTTGCAACCATTCGTAGTAGCTACCAATTACACCACCTGAATTACAAAGAATATCTGGAATTACATCAATTCCTCTTTCTGCAAGAATTTTCTCTCCGCCTGGACTAGTAGGTCCATTTGCTCCTTCAGCTATTACAGAAGCCTTAATTGAATCTGCATTCGCTTCTGTGATTTGGTTTCCTAAAGCTGCTGGAATACAAATTTCACAGTCTAAACCAAAGAAAGTACTTGGCTCAATGGAGGTTGCATTTGCATAACCAGCAACATTTCCTTTATTTGTTAAAGTATATGCTAACAAATCTTGAGGATCAATTCCATCAGCATTATAAATTGTTCCAGAAGCATCTTGAACTGCTGTCAAAATTGCGCCTTTTTCTTTCATGAATAAAGATGCCCAATGACCAACATTACCAAAACCTTGAACGATGTATCTTTTACCAGCTAAAGTTGTATTTTTCCAATCAGCCCAAGCTTGAATTGAAGTTACAACTCCAAAGCCTGTAGCTCTATCTCGTCCTTCTAAACCACCGGAACCAACTGGTTTTCCTGTTACAACATGTGCGAATTTAGAACGCTCAGATGGTCTTTTTGTCAACATAAAAGTATCTGAAATCCATGCCATCATTTGAGGGGTTGTGTTTACATCCGGTGCAGGAATATCATAATCAGGACCAATGTTTTCTCCTAAAGCATAAGTAAAACGACGTGTTATCCTTTCCAATTCAGTAGTTGAATACTTTTTAGGATCCAATTGAATTCCACCTTTTCCACCACCATAAGGCAAACCTGCCAAAGATGTTTTCCAAGTCATCCAAATTGCCAATGCTCTTGCTGCGTCAATGTCCACTGTTGGGTGGTAACGCAATCCACCTTTATATGGGCCTAAAGCATTATTGTGTTGAACACGGTAACCTGTAAATACTTCAACGTCACCATTGTCCATTTTAACTGGAAAATGTACAACTATTTCATTGTTCGTTGCTGCTAAGATTTTTCGAATGTTTGTATCTAAATTCATTGCATTTGCCGCCTTTTCAAACTGCTTAACAACGCTTTCATACATTCCTTCTTTCTTTTTTTCTTGTGTTATCATTATTTTTTA
>RFNX01000256.1 GCA_009926905.1 Flavobacteriales bacterium | reverse complement strand
CGATTTGTACCTTTATTTACTTTTGACATTGCCAGAGGTAAAAAATGCAGCAGAAACAAAAATTGAAGAACGCAAACGCAAACTTCGTCCAACAGAAGAGGATTTGAACCCAAATTTGAAATTGGTTGAAAATAAGTTGATTCAGCAGATTGAAGATTCTTCCGAATTGAGAAGATTGTCTGAAAAACGCAAAGTGAATTGGATGGGCGTTGAAAATCAAGAGATTTTTAGAAAAATGTACCTTCAAATTTTGGAAAGTGAAACGTATTTCGAGTTCATGAAAAATGGAGTAGAAGGTTACGACGAAGACAAAGCATTTGCTGTTCAGCTTTTTAAAATTGACATTGCAAATTCAACTTTCCTATACAATTATTTTGAAGAGAAAAGCATTTTCTGGATGGATGACATCGATTTGTGTTGTTCTATGGCTTTGAAATCAATAAAAGCAGCGAAAGAAAACGAAGAATTTGTTGTTCTTCCTTTATACAAAGAAAACGACGACGAAAAAGAGTTTATCGTAAATTTGGTTCGCAAAACAATTGAATTAGACAAAGAGAATGAAGATTTAATCATGAAATTGGCTGACAACTGGGAATTGGATCGAATTGCGAAAATGGATATGTTGCTTTTGAAAATGGGAATCACTGAATTACAAGTTTGTAGCAGTATTCCGACGAAAGTGACTTTGAATGAATACATTGAGATTTCTAAATTCTACAGTACTCCAAAAAGTAATTTGTTCGTTAACGGAATCTTAGATAAAGCAATTGCACAATTAACAAATGATAAAAAAATACGAAAAATCGGAAGAGGGTTGATGAATTGATAATTAAGTCCGCCGGGGCGGAGCAGAATTAAGAATGTAGAATTAAGAATTAAGAATTAAAAGTGAAGAGTGAACAAGAATACATATTAGAAAATTTACAGATTCATTTTCAATCCGCCTCGGCGGAAACTTATCTTCAAATTTTCAAATCTTCATTATCTCTTTCTTCATTCTCTCATTCGTCGTTCTATCTTAAAGTCCTAAAATCATAAAACAAAAAAAAATGAAAAAACTACTATTTATTGCCTTATTAGCACTTACTGCAACTTCATGTGATGATACGCCAAACATTGAAGTAGGCCAAAAAACAACAATGGAAATCACTAAAATGTACAATGCAGGACGTGTTGTAAAAGGTGAAGTAATCAACGCGAAATTCAAAGTAAAAAACACAGGGAAATATCCATTAGTATTTGGTGAAGTTCGTCCTTCTTGTTCTTGTACTGTAGCAGATCGTCCAACAGAACCAATTCAACCAGGAGAAACTGGAGAAATCATTGCTCAAGTGAAAACAGATCGATTGACAACAAGTCGTGTTTTCAAAACAGTAACAGTGATGACGAATACAGAGCCAAACGTTACAATTTTAGAAATCAAAGCAACAATCAAATAAAACAATTATGGGAGCACAAGGAATGCAAAGTTTATTAATGTTAGGATTGATGGTCCTAGTGTTTTACTTTTTCATGATAAGACCGCAAATGAAAAAGCAAAAAGAATTGAAAAAATTCAGAGAGAATTTAAAACCAGGTGACAAAGTTGTTACTATTGGTGGAATTCACGGTAAAATTCTTGAAATCGCTGATTCTACAATCTTGATTCAATCAGAAGGAACAAAGATACGTTTTGAAAAATCAGCAGTTTCTCAAAATGCTGAAGACCAATTGACAAGTGTGAAATAATAGATTCTGTTTTTAAATGTAAAGCGTTTAGACTGTGTTTAAACGCTTTTTTTATTTCTAAATTTGAATCCTAAAAACTATTTAGAAAACATCCTTATTTTTACCTCAAACTAAACGCATGAAACGATTCTTATTAATTGTCATATTATTTTGTTTTTCATTCCAATTTCAATCACAAACGGATTCAATCTTTATCAGAAAAATATACGATGAAGCATTGTTGCGCGGTAAAGCATATGAAGATTTAAGACAATTGTGCAAAGACGTTGGCCCAAGATTATCAGGTTCTTCTGAAGCGCAAATGGCAGTAGAATGGAGCGAGCGAAAAATGAAATCCTACAATTTTGACAAAGTTTATTTGCAAGAAATAAAAGTGCCGCATTGGGAAAGAGGAACAAAGGAATCTGCTTGGTTGCGCACTAAAAAGGGCGATTTGATTAAGTTGCACATTTTAGCTTTAGGAGGTTCGATCGGAACTGATGGTCTATTAACTGATGAAGTAGTTGAGTTTACCTCTTTAGAACAATTGAAAGAAGCTAAGAAAAGTCAAGTGGAAGGCAAGATTGTATTTTTAAATCAACCTATGGATGCCGCTCAGATTCAAACGTTTAAAGCGTATGGTTTGTGTTACGGAATCCGTGGAAATGGTGCTGTTGAAGCTGGAAAATTAGGGGCTAAAGCAGTTGTCATTCGTTCGTTGGGAATGCCAATTGACGATCATCCTCACACAGGAACGATGCATTATGAAGAAAACATAACACGCATTCCAGCAGGCGCTTTGTCAACGAAGGATGCGGATTTACTTTCAGAAACTTTGAAAAAAGATAAAGTTGAATTGGTGCTGGAAATGGATTGTCGCGTTTTTCCAGATGCGGTTTCATACAACGTGATTGGAGAAATGACTGGTTCGAAATATCCGAATGAAATCATTACGTTTGGCGGTCACTTGGATTCATGGGATGCAGGTGAAGGTGCTCACGACGATGGGGCAGGAGTAATCCATTGTTTGGAAGCTTTGCGTATTATGAAAGAATTGAAATATAAACCGGAACATACGTTGAGAGTTGTGTTTTTTATGAATGAAGAAAATGGTAACATGGGTGGTAAAACCTACGCTACTTGGGTAAAGGAAAAAGGCGAAAAACACATTGCAGCTTTGGAAAGTGATCGAGGAGGATTTGCTCCTAGAGGTTTTGGAGTGGACGGATCAGATGCGCATTTGAAGTTTCTTCAATCATTAGCTTCTAATTTTACTCAATACGATTTGCACGTTTTCGAAAAAGGTTATGGTGGAGTTGACATTGGCCCATTGAAAGAATCGTTTCCAGGAATTGCTTTATTTGGTTTTGTACCGGATTCACAACGCTATTTTGATTTTCACCATGCAGCAAGCGATGTGTTTGAAAGTGTCAATAAACGCGAATTAGAACTTGGTGCAGCAGGAATCGCAGGTTTTATTTATTTGCTGGATACGAAGTTTAAATAAATTTACTTTTACCTCTCTTCCAACTCATCAATCTCAACCGTTGGACCCACCATACAGATACTCATAGCTCCGATTTCATGGTATTTTACCCATACTTTTTGTCCATCAGAGATCGAAACGGATGATGAAAAACTATTTAAGTTTGAAGGTTCAATTTCATCTCCATTTTCTAAAACAATCAACATTCCACAACCGTCTAAACCAGTAAAGTCTTTGATTGTAGCTTTTGTCATTCCTTCATGTGATTTGGAACAACTAAAAATCAGTAAACTAAGGGCAGAAAATAAATGACTTTTTTTCATAAGTTGCTGTTTTGTAAATCAAAGTTAAGTTTTTCGTCACAAAATTTATAAAAAAAACTAGAAGGCAATTTTTTTAATTCATTGTTAATCATAGCATTCGCCATTATTTGAGGTAATTAATTTGAATCCAGCCATATTTTCTGATTTATTTGTATTCAGCAAAAATCTTATTCAACCAGCGCAACATCAAAAACATCAAGGCAGAAGCTGAACAGAGCAGTATTACATTCACATAGAAAAAGTTTGCTTTGTCTTCGTAGCCATCCCACAATGAACTGAGAACCCCCGACATTTTGTTTCCAATGGAAGTTGCTAAGAACCAACCGCCCATCATCAATGAAGTCAATCGCGGTGGACTGAGTTTTGATACCAAAGACAATCCCATAGGACTGAGGAATAATTCGCCGATTGTGACGACAGCATACGAACCAATAAACCACCATGCAGAGGATTTTACCATCCCATTGTGACTTGCATAAACGGCGCCAACCATCACAAAACAGGACAAGCCAGAAATCAACAATCCGAATGCAATCTTAGTTGGAGTGGAGGGTTCTAAACCTTTTCGGTTCAAGAATCCAAAAAATGCCAGCACCAATGGAGTCAAAGCTATTACCCAAAACGGATTGACAGATTGAAAAATATTGGTGTTAAATGCATAAATTGTTTTGCCTTCTTCTGGTAGTTTTTCAGCAGGAATGTTTTTGAAATAGGCTGGATAATTCCATTCTTTCAGCGTTTTATCTTTCACTCGAAATTGATTGTCCATCACCACCACAGAATCTTTTGCATACGTGATTTCTTCTGCTAAAAACAATCCTGACATCATTGGTTGAATCGCAGTGGGAACTTCTCTGTCTGTAAAGCGATCTGCCCATGTATTCAAGGTTGATCCGTTTTGTTTGAAAACTGCCCAAAATGAAATCACAACGGCAAAAATCGCCAACATTGCAGCAATCGGTTTCTTTTCTTCGGCAGGAGATTTGTATAATAATCGCGCATAGAAAAAGATTACTGGTACGCATCCGAATAGGAACGCATCTGTAGTTTTTGAGCCAAATAAAGGTTCAGGTAACAACAAAGCCAATAAGCCAAAACCAACAGCTGGCAAAAGAATGACACCGAAAATATTCAATACACTCATGTCGTTTTCAGAAGTCGGTTTGATCACATCCACATGTTTGAAATGCTTCGTTCCAACCCAGAAAATTACGATGCCGATGAACATTCCAACTCCAGCAGCTAAAAACGCAGCGTACCAACCGTAAATATTGTAAAGCGCTGCTCCAAAGAAATTACAGACAAAAGCTCCAATATTGATTCCCATATAGAAAATGTTGTAACCTGCGTCTTTCTTCGCTTTGTAGCGTTCTTCGTTGTACACATTTCCAAGTAAAGTGGAGATATTGGGCTTAAAAAATCCATTTCCTAAAATCACCAAAAGCATCGCAACATACAATGCATTTTTATCGTGAACCGCCATCAAACAATAGCCAATACCCATCATTATACCACCGATTGTAATCGCACGACGATAGCCTAAGATTCTGTCTGCCAATAATCCACCAATGAAAGGTGTAAGAAACACAAACGCAATGAACGTTCCATACAAATCGGAAGCTTCATTTTCGTTCATTCCAAAACCTTTTTCGGCGTCTTTCAGATACAACGTGAATATTCCAATCATCAAATAATAACCGAATCGTTCCCACATTTCTGAGAAAAATAGGTAGGGAAGAGCTTTTGGATGTTGTCTTTCTTTCATTTGGTAGTTTGTTTAAAATAAAAAGGCTGCCCGAAGACAGCCTTGAAAAAAGTTAATCAAATTATTTTACTCCGTGCATCATTTTAGATAATCTACTTGTCAATAATAACATCAGCAATCCTAATGTTATTACAAAAGCAGCAATAGAAACGAAAATGGTTGCAGCTCCCAGTTTTTCAACATACATCGCGATGTAACCACCCATGATGTTTGCCACAAAAGAAGAAAGCATCCAAACTCCCATTAGCATTGAAGCTAATTTCAAAGGCGCAAGTTTTGTAACCACTGATAATCCAACAGGAGACAAACAAAGTTCACCAATAGTGTGGAAGAAATAAGTCATTACCAACCAAATTAAAGCAGCTTTTTGAGTAACAACTTCTTTTTCTCCTGACCCTGTTGTTTGAACTCCATATGTTGCAAAAAGCATAAATAAGAAACCTACACCTAATAAAATCATACCAAGTGACATTTTAACTGGTGTAGTCAACCTTGCGCCATATTTTGAGTTCCAAAACCAAGCGAAAATAGGACCCAAAGCCACAATAAATAATGGATTTACAGATTGGAAAATAGCTGTTGGAATTTCCCATCCAAATAAATGACGGTCGATGTATTTGTCTGTATACAATGTCATAGAAGAACCAGCTTGTTCGAAACCAGCCCAGAAAAAGATAACGAAGAAAGTTAAAATGAAAATTACAGTAATACGTTGTTTTTCTTCGTGTGTTAGTGGTTGTTTTGCTGTTTTTTGATCAACGATTCCTTCTGAATTAGTTTCTTGTTTCTTAGCACCTGGTTCCACACCGATTTCTAATAAATATTTAGATGACAACCAGTTGAATAATATTTGTCCAATTGCCATTCCAATAGCAGCAGCTAAGAAACCATATTTGTATCCGTAACTGATAATAGCGCCATCAGCACCTTTTGTAGCAAAAATATCATCTGTTAGAATAGCAATAACAATTGGTGCTAATAAAGCGCCAAGGTTAATTCCCATATAGAAAATAGAGAATGCTGAATCGCGACGATTGTCACCATTTCTATACAATTGTCCTACCATTGTAGAAATATTCGGTTTAAACATTCCGTTTCCAAGAATTA
>RFNX01000564.1 GCA_009926905.1 Flavobacteriales bacterium | reverse complement strand
AGTTTTGGATTTCAGAGTCAAAATCACATCTATTACAACGATAATAATTTTCACTTCTAAGTTTTTTGAATTTGCTAAAAATACGTTCATCCATTAAAATGTCAGGGTTCATCGATAGAATAAATTTTCCTCGAGCACGTCGAATTCCAGCATTTTTAGCAAAATATTCTAAAACAGGTACTGGTTTTATATCGTAGTTTGTGATTATATGATTGTGAACTTCAGATGAAACAGTAATCATTCTAACAGAAACAAAGTCGTTCGATTTTGGCCAATCAATAAAATCAAGAATTGAACTTTCTATAAGCGGATTGTAATTCACAAAAATGATTTCAGATTGAATTTCATTAATGGTCAATTGATTAAATGTCCAAGAAATACAATTTTGCAATCGCGATTTAAAATCGCCGCCGTAATTATCGTTTCTTCCAACCATAACCAAACTCAATTCCATCGGCATCATTCTATTATTATTTCATTTAAATTACGTTCATTCAATCCCCAATCATTAGGGTTCAAATAACTTTCACACTGGCAAGTTTGCAAAATTTCTTGACTTATCTTTTGAAAACTCCCATATGCCATAGTAATTTCAGGGTCTTCTTCAATCAATTTACTGGTATATCTTCGTTCGTGTTCTTGATGAAATATTGGTTTATTAAAAACAAATTCTTTTAATTGACTAAAAGCAAAAATTGTAAACAGAGCATCCGTGTGTGTTGAAACAAATGTATTTTCAGGATAAGACTTTAATTTGTGCCAACATTCTTGATGCATCAACATAAAATCACCTGAATTTAAGCAATGTGCTTGATATTCTGCATTGTCGTAAGTAATCGAAAATCCAAGAAAGTTACTAAACTTTTGATGCTTTTTCTTATACAATTCCCAACGTAATTTTATTTTATTTAATTGAGTAAAAAAAGAAATTTGCACTTTTTTATTGAAGGTATTCTTGAAAGAATATTTGAATCCCTTTAATGAGATAAAAACGCCGTTATTGTACAATTGACTCGTTTCGAATATTTTATTTAATGATTTAAAATCTAAACGATTAGCCCTGTAATAAAATTCTTTTTTTAGCTTTTTATCTGCAATGAATTCAACAATTTTAGGATGCAAAAGTACATCTGCATTTAGACATAAAATAAACTCGCCATTCGCTCTTTTGACTCCCACATTTTTAGCAATAAACTCGAAAATAGGAACTGTTCGTCTCACTTTGGGATTCACAAAGGATTCATGAAGTTCCACTGGTATGGTAATTATTCGTATTTGAACATATTTTTTGTATTTAGGAAACTGTATCAATTCAAGAATTGAAGGTTCGTTTTCAATAGGATTCCAATTCACAAAAACAATCTCTGTTACTATTTTAAACGATTCGAATAAAGCAGAATTCCAATCAAAAAAATCTTGCAATCTTTTTAAAAAATCGCCACCATAATTGTCATTTCTACCTGTAAGAACAATGCTTAAATATGGATTCATAATTTGTGACCTAATTTTTTACCAAGGTTTTTCAAAATAAGTCTTATCGAAGTTTTCAGTCGTATTTACAAAAAGTGAATTGCTTTTATTTTTTAGCATCATCATGTCTTTTTTTGCAAACATTCTGCTCAAAATCGCAATCGGAACTAAGCATAAAAAATAAACGATTGCCAACAAAATGTTTGGGACAATTTTACTTAAAACAAATGATAACTTCATCCAAATAAAATCTATTTTAGAGGCCACGAACATTGAAAAAACACTTGAAACTCCTATCGATAATCCGGCATATAACCAGTAGGTATTTTCATTTACTAAAAAAATAAAAATACAAGCTAATACCAGTGTTAAAACTGTAGAATAAGATTTATTTGGAGTATTATCTTTCACAACTAAAAAATAGTATAAATGAATGGTGCAATGGCGCTTCCGCTGCTGAAAACGATGAGAACTCCCATTAATAAAAGCACAATAATCAAGGGAACAAGCCAATATTTCTTACGCTCCTTGATAAATCCCCATAAGTCTTTTAAAAGCTCCATTTTCAAAGATTTAATCAAAGATAACTTTTACTTTCCACTTTTCTTTATTCTCGAAATCCAATTGTTCTTGTTTACAATATAGAAAATTCTCAATAACTAAATAATCCATGTCCGTACTCATGAAACAACGATAAGCATCAAGTGGCGTGCAAACAATCGGTTCTCCTCGTACATTAAAACTTGTATTTACCAACATTCCATGTCCAGTTGCTTGTTTCATACTTTCCAAAAGCAAATGAAATATAGGATTTGTCGTTTTTGAAACGGTTTGAATGCGTGCAGAAAAATCCAAGTGTGTTATCGCAGGGAAACTACTTTTAGATACATATAAACGTTCCCAGAAAGGAAGTAAATTGTAATTTTTAGGCAATTCTTTTCGCGTTTGCTGATTGACATTTGCGGTGAAAAGCATATAAGGAGAATTTTGTTTTAAATCGAAATACAAATGAGCATCTTCTTCCAAAACACTTGGTGCAAATGGACGAAATCCTTCTCTATACTTAATTTGCAAATTCAACTTTTTCTGCATTTCTAGCGATCTTGGATTTCCTAAAATACTTCTGTTTCCCAATGCTCTAGGTCCAAATTCCATTTTTCCCTGAAACCAACCCACAATTTTATCTGATTTTAAGATAGTTGCCAGTTCAGAGCATAATTCCTTCGAATCAGTAAATGATTTGTAAACAGCTTTTGTTTGTTTATTCATTTGCATGATTTCCTTTTCAGAATAAGAAGGTCCTAAATAGGTTCCTTGCATTTTCTCCATTGGAAATGCTCTTGTTTCATTAAAATAAAGATAATGAATTGCTAAAGCTGCGCCTAAAGCCCCTCCAGCATCTCCAGCAGCGGGTTGTACATAAATTTCATCAAAAATTCCAGCATCTAAAAGTTTTGCATTCGCTACACAATTTAACGCTACTCCTCCAGCCAAACAAAGCTTACTTTCACCTGTAAAGTCTTTTGTGAATTTTGCTAATTTCAGAACGATTTCTTCGGTAACAGTTTGAATAGCTATAGCAAGATTGCAGTGTTTTTGTTCTATTTCATCGTCTGGATTTTTTGTTCCAAAACCAAAAAGCGCTTTCCATTTTTGTTCGTTAATCATTCGCAAACCCGTCGCATAGTTAAAATACGACTGATTCAACCAAATAGAACCATCGTCTTTAATGTCTACTAATGTAGATTTAATCAACTGAATAAATTGTAGTGTTTGCTCACTGTCTTTGTTTCCGAAAGGTGCTAAACCCATCAATTTATATTCTCCAGAATTTACTTTAAAACCAAGGAAATAAGTAAATGCACTATAAAGTAAACCTACCGAATGCGGAAAATTCAACTCTTTTTTGATTCCAAGATTGTTCCCATTTCCTGTTCCTATTGAAACAGTACTCCACTCACCTACCCCATCAATTGTCAGCACAGCTGCATGTTCAAAAGGAGAAGCGTAAAAAGCACTTGCAGCGTGCGATAAATGGTGAGATGAAAACACTAATTTTAACTTCTTTTTGTCGTAGTTTTCAACTTCAAATAAGCCATCGTAAATGTTCTTTTTCAAAAATATTTTTTCCTTTACCCAAACTGGCATTGCTTTCAAAAAAGAAACAATTCCCTTTGGTGCGAAAGCATAGTATGTCTGTAACAATCGTTCGAATTTTAAAAAAGGCTTTTCATAAAATACGATTGCATCTAATTCATCTAATGTCAATCCTGCTTCATCTAAACAAAATCGAATGGATTGAACAGGAAAAACTTCAGTGTGTTTCTCACGTGTAAATCGTTCTTCTTGCGTAGCAGCAACAATTTCACCATCTATCAAAAGCACAGCCGCTGAGTCGTGGTAAAACGCTGAAATTCCTAATACATTTTTTGTTGCCAAGACGCGTTATTTCGTTTTTGATTTTATTAATCGATCTAAAAATGCTGCATATCTTCGGTGACCTTGAACATTAAAATGGCCATCGCTAATGTCGTAATCTAATTCCGATACATTCATTTCGTAATATTTTAAACCTTCAAATAAGTTTGGAATATCTTTAGCTCTTTTTATTTTATAAGACATTATATCAGGGATACATGAAAGAATAAATTTAGAATTATGCCTCTTACACAACTTTTCGATTTGAGATAATTCAACATTGCAATACGGTTTATTATATTTTGATTGGTCTAAATGCTTTACAATGCCTGTATTTAAGAATATTGGAAACATATTAAATTTTTTCATGACTCCCCAAGCTAGTGATGAAATGACGCTTTTGGATGCTATTTTATTAACAATAGAAACGTTGGTTGGGATTGACACTTGACTTAAAACAAAATTGTAGGCAGCTTTGCTTGTCATGTAATACTTACCTTCATAAAAATAATATATATTCCCAGCATTCGTACAGTAAAAAACTGGTTTAAATGGAAGCACTTTTCGTTTGTAATAAGTTATATCATTCCCAATAAAAAAATTTACTATTACATAATCTGGTTTTAACTTTTGGATATATTTTTTCGCAACTGCTAAATATTGTGCAACGTCTGTGGCTGAAATTCCAGTATTATAAACAACGTATCCTTTCGCGAGTAATAAATCGGCAAAACTACTCGTTTTTGGCATTGCTGAATGACCAAAAGTAAAGGAGTCTCCAAGTAATAGAACTGTGGGTTTTTGATCCTTATACTCTTTAAATTCTATTCCTCTAAATCCATCTGAGTTTATTGGATTTTTCACATAATACAATACTGCACTATCAAGCTCAGATTTGTTTTTTTTTCGTAGGATTCTTTTATAATAACGAGCAAATACATTAGATGTTTTACCATGAATTAAATTAATATACTCTTCAGTTAAACAATAAATTTCTCCATATTCTCGCCCACTATAATTTGGATTATTTTTAGAAATTCTATTAGAAATTACTTTTCTAACTTTAGAATCAATCCTTAAAATTCCGGTGTTATCAGCTTTAAATGATTTGTAATTCCATAATTTATTGACTGGATGAAAGTGTTTATAATAGGTGTGAATCCCTGGTTGGAAATTAAAGAGTCTCAAAATCAATTCACTCAAAACAAGAAGAACTACGAAAACAATTGTATAAATTTTAAAATCTAATTTTTTCTCAATTCCAAGATAAATTGTTCTAATGAAAAAGAAAATCAATGATATGAATGAAACATAAAAAATTGAAGTAGCATTGTTTCCAAAAAAATTAATAAGACCATTAAAATGAGTTTTTAAATAGGAATAATAGTTGGGATAATACAACTTGCATTTATCTTCAGGTAAAGATGTGAAAAGGTAGCAATGTTTAAGAATAGTGCATAATAATATAAAAAGACAACTAATAACTAATAAAAACAAGATGCGTTTAAACCAAGAATTTAAAAATTTATTTTTCATACACTTGACTTTCAATCCATTTATATAGAAGGTTTGTTCCTGCTTTCAAATCATTTTTTGGAAACCAGTTCAAGTCCTTTTCAATGAGTCGATTGTCAGATGATCTACCTCTAACACCCTGTGGACCAGAAATGTGGTTTATCGTGATTTTTTTGTTAGCTATTTCGGCTATCAACAAAGCATATTCATTGATACTTATCATTTCTTCCGAACCAATATTATAAGGACCTGTGAATTCAGAACGCGTCAATTGTATCAATGCATCCAAACAATCTTCGATGTATAAAAATGAACGCGTCTGTTTTCCATCTCCCCAAATATCTATTGAATCTTCTTGTTTAGCTAATGCAATTTTTCGACACAAGGCCGCAGGAGCTTTTTCTTTGCCGTTGTTCCAAATACCTTTTTCTCCGTAAATATTATGAAATCTAGCAATTTTTACATTTAAACCATAGTTTCGTTTATAGGATAAATACAATCGTTCGCTAAATAGTTTTTCCCAACCATACTCACTATCAGGCGCTGCCGGATACGCTGAATCTTCTGAACATTTAGGGTTTTCAGGATCCATTTGATTGTATTCAGGATATATGCAAGCAGACGAAGCATAAAATAAAGCTTTCACTTTTCTTTGAGTAGCTAATTTTGCCACATTCACGTTAATTTGTACAGAATTATGCATGATATCAGCGTCATGCTCCCCTGTGAAAATATAACCAGCACCACCCATATCTGCTGCCAATTGATACAATTCATCAATCTCTTCAGAAATAACTTTTGACACAAAATCAAATTCTCTTAAATCTCCAATTATAAATTCATCTGAAAGATTTTCAATATATTTTGGACGTTTTAAATCAACTCCAACAACATAATTACCTTCACTTTTCAGTCTTTTAACTAAATGTGAACCAATAAAACCACCTGCACCAAAAACGAGTATTCTTTTCATTTCAAAA
>RFNX01000548.1 GCA_009926905.1 Flavobacteriales bacterium | reverse complement strand
GTTCAGTAGCTAAAACCAAGAAACTCAAGGCCGATTATTGTTCGCTATCATTCACTAAATAGTTCTCACTTCAATAATATTCTTAATTTTCAATAATGAAGTGTTTTACAAGCGCGATTGCGAACACTCAAATTAATTTTTCTCTTGGCACAGTTCAACTAACAAAGAATCCGTTGATTTAGGGTGTAAAAAAGCAATGCGTTTGTTGTCAGCACCGTCTTTTGGAGAAGTGTGAATCAATTGGAAACCTTCTTCCGACAATCGCGCAATTTCAGCATCTATCTCTGTAACTTCAAAAGCTACATGATGAAATCCTGCACCTCTTTTTTCGAGAAATTTTGCAATGGGTGAATCGCTATTTGTTGCTTCTAACAATTCTATTTTGGAATCTCCAATTTGAAAAAACGCTGTTTTTACGCCTTCAGAACTAACTTCTTCCGTTTTGTAGCAAGGAGTTTGGAATAATTTCTCATACAATGGTATGGAAACGCTCAAATCCTTAACAGCAATTCCTAAATGTTCAATTTTTTTAATCATTCGTTGATTTTTATAAATTTTTCGGTGGTATTGTCGAAGTTCACAAAATAAACGCCGTTCACCAAATTTTGACAATCTACCTTTTCACCGAAACCTAATTTTAGTAAGTTTCCAAATGCATCATACACTTCAAATTTCGTTTTAGTTGACATTCCATTTGATTTGAAATAAAGATAGTCTGTAACTTTTGCTGGTGACATTTTTACTTTTGGAACAGCTGATTGAAAACTTGTTTCTTGCGAGCTGTGTTTGTCACCCGAATTGTCTTTTTGAGAAATGCGCACTTTATTCGTCCCAGAATGTGGCGTCAATTGAAAGGTGTAATTATTAATTGTACTTGATCCTTCTCCTTTCACTTGTCCGACTTCCACCCAACGTCCCCAACGGAATTGCTCAATTATAAAATCTAAGGAACCGTTTTCGTTTTTCGTTTGCCAATTAATTACACCATCTTTATTTGCTTTTAGTGAAACACAAACAAATGTACTTTTAGGTAATAATACTTCTGGATTGATGAATTGAGGTTCGCATCCATCAGCATGCGTTAAAACAACAAATACTTTTTCTCCTTTTTGAATCTTAAACAATGAAAAATCAATTTCGAAATTGGCACTTTGTATAGAAGCAGGAAGAATTTCGCCATTCACCACCACTTTTGAGACGCAAAAACCAAAACCATCCGATTGCGGAGGATTGCTTACAAATAAGTTTTTACCTTGAAAACTTCCTTCCACTGAAAACAGTTTCTCTTGCGAAAAGCTCCAAAAACAACTTATTTGAAATAGAAAAATTACGAATCCCTTCATAGAAGCAAGCAATTAAAAGCAAAGAAAGTATATTTTTGTCAAATGCAGACAGATATTAACGTTATAAAAGCACTCCACATTATTTTTGTGGTCAGTTGGTTCGCTGGACTTTTCTACATCGTACGCTTATTTATTTATGCGCAAGAAGCGAAAGAGATGGAAGAGCCAAAAAAATCCATTCTTACAGAACAATTGCTAATCATGCAAAAACGCTTGTGGTGGATAATAACCACTCCAGCTATGGTTTTGGCGGTAATTTTTGGCACTTGGATGATTCTTTTGAACCCTGCTTACTTGCAAATGTCATGGATGCATATAAAATTGGGATTCGTTCTTCTATTATTAATGTATCATTTTTATTGTCAAAAAATCATGTTTGATATTTCTAAAGGCATTTGTAAATGGAAATCAAATCAGCTGCGTTTATGGAACGAATTGGCAACGTTATTCCTTGTAGCTATTGTGTTTTTGGTTGTTTTAAAAAGTACGTTGAATTGGATTTATGGAACCATTGGGTTTTTTGGTGTGGCAATATTATTGATGTTAGGCATACAACTTTACAAAAAAATTCGTGCGAAAAAATAATAAGCACCTTAAACTGTCGTTATAATAGAACCAAGAGTGGTAATTTTCAAGCCAAAAAATTTAATGTAAGAATAAAAACCCTTTATAGATGTTAATTTTGACTAAATATTGGAGTTTAAACTTTTTTATTATATTTGACGCTTAAACCTTAAAAAAAAGAATAAATAAATCTAGTATTATGAGCAAAAAACAAAAAACAGCCGGTGGATTTTCGGCATTAGTATCTGTACTTGTTATGGCAATTGCATTGGTAATTGGTGTTGTAATTTACAAGTACATTTTTGGTAATCCAGCTAACTTCGTTGACAATGACCCAATGAGTGAACCAATAGAAGGGAATTTACTAGGCGTTATTTACAAAGGAGGATTTATCGTACCAGGATTACTTGCAATCTTATTAATCGTTATCATTTTTACATTGGAAAGAATCGTTACTTTAATGATGGCGAATGGAAAAGGAAGTACGGATAAATTCATTGCAAAAATTAAAAATTTATTAGAAGAAAAACAATTTGATGCTGCAATTGCTGAGTGCGACAAACAAAGAGGTTCTTTGGCAAATGTTGTACGTGCAGGTTTGGTTAAATATAGCCACATTGCTGATGACAGTTCATTAGATAAAGAGCAAAAAGTTGAATCACTTAAGAAAGAATTAGAAGAAGCAACATCTTTGGAATTACCAATGTTGTCTAAAAATTTAGTTGTTCTTTCAACGTGTGCTTCTATTGCAACATTAATTGGTTTGATTGGAACAGTATTAGGGATGATTCGTTCATTCGCTGCGATGTCTAAAGGTTCGCCAGATACAGCTGCATTATCTACTGGTATCTCTGAGGCCTTGATTAATACTGCATTTGGTATCTCCGCATCAACATTGGCAATCATTTTCTACAATGTATTCTCGAATAAAGTTGATGGAATGACTTACAGCATTGATGAAGCAAGCTTTACAATCGTTCAAGACTTCTCAGCTTCACAAAAATAATCGACTAACGTTGATCTAAAACAATAAAGAAATGCCAAAAATTAAAATACCAAAAGGTTCGCCGTCGATTGATATGACGCCGATGGTTGACTTGGCGTTCTTGTTAGTTACATTCTTCATGTTGTCTGCATCATTCCGATCAGACGAGCCAGTTCAAGTAAGCACACCATCAAGTATCGCGGATAAAATTATTCCTGAAAATGTGATCATGGTGACTATTGACAAAGGAGGACGTGTGTTTTTTAACATGTCTAATCCAGAAGCTCGCAAAGAATTATTGCAAAACATGGCAGGAAAATATAAAATTGGTTTTAGCCAAGAACAATTGGAAAAATTCGGTTTTATGTCAACCTTCGGATGTACCATGCGAGAGCTACCTAGCTATATTGATATGCCTGGTCAAGAACGTGCAAGAGTGAACACCAAAGGAATTCCATTGGATTCTTTGGACAACCAACTGAAAGATTGGATTTTCTACGGAAACATTGCAGCACTAAACACAGGACAAACTGCTTATCAAGAAGCAAAACTGAAAGGTGAATCACCAGATCCAAATGACTTCAAACCGAAGTATGTACTTCGTGTAGATGGTGGCGCGGTTTATGCTCATGCTCAAAACGTAATCAACGTTTTTAGAGACTTGCAATTGAATAATTTGAATTTTGTAACCACAACGGAGCTCGCTCCACAATAAAACTAGCAGCACATGGCAGACATGGGAGAAGGCGGTGGCGGTGGCGACCACGGCAAAGGCAAAAAAAGAGCCAAGAAAAGTTCCACTAGGGTCGATATGACTCCAATGGTTGACTTAGCGTTCTTATTGCTTACATTTTTCGTACTTACTTCTACTTTTAGCAAACCGAAAGTAATGAGTTTGGTTTATCCTGCGAAAGTTGATGATCTACCCCCAGGGGAACGACCAAAAATCAATAATGCAATTACTTTTTTGTTGTCTGAAGATGAAATTTTTTACTACGTAGATCAATACTACTCTAAAGCTAATCCAGGCCCAAATGGACCAACAAAATTGCTAAAAACTGATTTTGGACCAAAAGGAGTTAGAAAATTGTTAGCTGATGGGAATTCATACGTTCTAGAAGGTAAGGAGAAGTTAAAGGAGAAGCTGGACAAAAAGCAGCTTGCAGATACTACTTATTTGAGTATGTTATCAAAACTGAAGCAAAACAAATTAGCGCTTAAAGTTTTGATAAAAACAGACGATAAAGCAACTTGTAAGAATTTCATTGATTTAATTGATGAATTGAAAATTGCTGAAATTGGTGTAATTGCACCAGTTGACATTTTGGGTTCCGAGTTAGAACTATTAAAAGAAAACTCTAAAAACAAGTAATATGGAAGTTATATTCGGCGTTATTATCTTCGTTACACTAATCTCATTATACGATTATTTTTCTGAGAGAAGTTGGCAAAGAGTTTCATCCACAATTCGAAATGAAGTTGTGTTTGAACATAGAAACAAAAACTACGGTGCATATACCTTAAGAAAAAACTACGATAGAAATATCATGTTCATTCTTCTTGGTTTATTACTATCATTTGGTGTTGCTTTTGGAGCGTACAAAATCGTTCAAAGCTTACCAAAAGAAAAGGTAGCTCCACCGCCAGTTGATGATAAAACTTTCACAACAGCTCCTCCACCAGAGGACGAGAAAGTTCCACCCCCACCACCACAAGAACCACCACCACCAATGGAAACAACGGTTCAGTTCTTACCACCAGTTGTTGTGGACATTCCTGTTGATGATCCAATCCCAACACAGGATGACATGGATGACAAAAAATCAAGTGATCAAACACAAGAAGGTAACGACGAAAACTTTGCTCCACCAGTTATAGGGGGAGATCCAGAGCCTGAGGTGGTAGAAGAAAAAGTAGAACCGGTTGAAACATTCGTTGAAGAAGAAGCAGAGTATCCTGGAGGCTACGCAACGATGATGAAATACATTCAAGAGCATTTGGTTTATCCTCAAGCAGATATTGAAATGGGAACACAAGGACGTGTAACATTAAAATTCGTTGTTGAGAAAAATGGTCAAGTGAGTAATGTTTCTGTTGTTCGTGGTTTAAGTCCTGAGTGTGACAAAGCTGCTATTAAAGTTGTGAGTAGCATGCCAAATTGGAAACCAGGTAAAAACGGTGGACGTGCCGTTAGACAATGGTGTACTTTACCAATTAACTTTACTTTGAACTAAAAAAAAAACACCAATAAATACGATCCCTGAAAGATTTTTCTTTCGGGGATTTTTTTTGCAAAATAATTTCAATAATTATACAATATTCCTCATTATTAGCGTTTTATAAGTGTGATGTCTTTGGTTTTGTTGTACAACTTTTCACCAATTTGATAGATGCACTTTAAGATTTGAAAACACAATCTTAGAGCTTACGAAATCAACACGCTCATTTAAATGAATGAAGATTTGTTGATGCAACCAGCGAAAAATTAATCAAGAACTTAAAAGGAAAAAAAATCTAAAGTAGATGTGACGATATCTGTTTATGTGATTCTTTTTGCCTAAAATTTATTGTAAAACTTTAAAAACAAAAAATCATGTTAGTAATTATCAGTGCAATCATTTTTGTGTCAATAATCTCTCTTTACAACTATTTTTCAGAGAGAAATTGGCAAAGTGTTTCATCCACAGTTCGGAATGAAGTTGTGTTTGAAAAAAGGAATAAAAACTACGGAGCTTATGCGCTCAGAAAGAACTATGACAAAACAATAGTTTTTATTTTAATTGGAATTGTAGTTTCTTTTGGGGCAACTTTTGCAGCTTATAATATGTCGAAATCTAATCCTGAGAGTGAAGTTAAAGTGCCAACATCAGGGGAAGACACTTTGATTATTGATACGCCACCAATTGATGAGGATCTTCCTCCAGTCGCACCCGAACCTACAAAACCTTCTACTGCTGAAATGATTGAGAATTTGCCAGTGATTGTAGTTGATGAATTTGTTGAGGAAATTGCACCTACCCAACAAGAAATGGAAGAAACTACAGCAGGGTCAGAAAATAATAGTGGTGGCGGTAATGATTCATTTTCTCAACCAGAAATCGGTGGCGAAGCACCCATTGAAACAACAGAAATAATCATAGAGGAACCTATTGTTTTTGTTGAAGAGGAAGCAGAATATTTAGGTGGATATGCAAACATGATGAAATTCATACAAGAGCATCTAGTTTATCCACAAGGTGATATCGAAATGGGAACACAAGGACGCGTAACGTTGAAATTCGTTGTGGAGAAAAACGGTGAGATAAGCAATGTTTCAATTATTCAAAGTCTAAGTCCTGATTGCGACAAAGCGGCGATAAAAGTGGTTCGAAGTATGCCCAATTGGAAACCAGGCAGAAACAATGGAAAGGTTGTTAGACAA
Source organism: Flavobacteriales bacterium (assembly GCA_009926905.1). Lineage (GTDB taxonomy): Bacteria > Bacteroidota > Bacteroidia > Flavobacteriales_D > Crocinitomicaceae > UBA952. The sequence continues at coordinate 469 of RFNX01000548.1, read as the reverse complement.
TGGTGTACGTTACCAATTAACTTTACTCTGTCTTATTGAATAGTTATTCCAGAATGTGATTTGAATTATAAAAAATATTTCAATCCAATTATACAATAATGAAAAATAAAAACGTTATTAAAGTGTGATGTCTTTGGTAATTTAAACACCATTCTGATAGATACACTTTAGGTTGGTAGGGAATCAACTATAGAGCTGACTGATTTTACATCTTCTAGATTTAGATGCTAAAACAACTAGTAAAAAATTAATCCAAAAAATCGTTTAAAATTTGAAATGGGTGTTTTCGCCTGTTTGTGTGTTGGGTTGTGCGTTAAAATTTAATTTATAAACCTCAAAAAACAAAAATTATGACAGCAATTATCAGTGTTATCATCTTTGTTGCAATCATTTCTCTTTATGATTATTTCAGCGAGAAAAGTTGGCAAAGAGTTTCATCAACAGTTCGGAATGAAGTTGTGTTTGAAAA
>RFNX01000068.1 GCA_009926905.1 Flavobacteriales bacterium | reverse complement strand
AGCTGTATTAACTTGTGAAACAGCCCCAGAAGAAGCTGTTTGAATTTCTGTTACCTTCGATGCTGTAGCAGAAACAATATCATTTACGCCTAGGAGATTGCCCATTGACTCCAAAGCTTTTGCTAAGAAAACAAGGTCTTGTGTAGTCAAGGTTGAGCTTGACAAGGCAGTTACCTTCGTCTTAAAAAGGTCGACCTGTGTTGTTAAACTTGAATAATCTGGCATTTTTATATCTCCTTGTTAGTAAAGTATACCATAATGTCTTTTAGGACGCCTAGTAACTTTTCTAGTTTTTTTATTCTTCTAGCCCTTTTTCTGCTCTTATAGCAATGTCTTGAGCTTCTAGTTGTGCGACCATTGTTAGATGTGCGGCATTTTCTAGTTCTTCTATTTGTTTATCAGTTTTACCTGAATACTTATCTTTTAGCTCTTCGCCATCAAGATAAAATCTATCTACTCTATTTGTATTTAAATCTGTTTTGTATTCCCCATTTTCATCAAATCGTGGAAATCCTGCAGAATCAAATGTAATTTTTTTACTCATGTTGTCACCCATCTATCCATTACGTGCAGCGCTCCGTATTGAGTGCTGTTATAAAATGAATCAAACATATATCCATTGCTTCCAGTTAATGATGGATCAATTGTTGCATTTAATGCAATTGCTGTTCCATCTTGATTTTTTAAATTTGTAAACATTTGCTTTATTGGAAGCCAAGCCATTCTCATACCCTGTCCAGAATCAGCATTCCATTCATTTGCTCGCCACATAAATGAACCTTCTCCAATTGGAACTAACGAACATCCATTTGTGCTAGAGTTATTTTCTGAAACAAATGTACGTGTTGGATTATAAGCATCAATATAATAGCAATGGAATCCAGAGCCATAGTAGTAATATGGAGCATAACAAGCAACAACTGAGTTGTCCCAAGTTATATTATGATTCATTCCATAACGATCACCCTGATCAATTCCGTATGATGTTGTGTTATTTATTCTACGGTATGCAGTTGTGGTTGTTAGCCATGTTGAAGCATCTGTTCCTGGAGTTGCTGCTGGAAGGTTTAATGTTGCATATTCTGTTGCATTACCATTTGGACAGAATCTAGCCATACCAATTATACCGTTATCTCCAACAATTACTCTTTTTCTATATGTAGGCTCTGATTGAGTTGATCCTCCTGATGCCCACGTAAAATCATAATACTTATATGAAGCTTTTACTCCTGATGTTCCGCCCGTCTTTGCTTCTGCAAAGAAGTTATGAGCATATCCTGCTCCCATTAATGGGCTTTGTAAGCTTCTTCCATCATTTAAGTTTTTCCATACGTGAATTCTATTTGTATTATTTGTTGTTGATTCAATTAAAACAAATGTTCTTGTTCTATCGTTATACCCAACTTGACCATAGCCTGAACCAATACTTCCCCATGTTGAATAAGTAGCACTGTTTAAATTAGAAATTCTGTCAATATATCCACCATTTGATTCTGCTACTCCACGAATATGGAAACGAATATCAGCATTATCTTGCCAGATACTAAATCTTGGTCGTACGCCTTCTTTACAAATAACTACTCCAGTTCTTGATTTATAAGGACCCCAGTAGCTGGGAGATTTTGCAAAAGTATTTCCAACCATATTATATGTTGGGAATCTAAAGTGTGCGCTTCCCCATTGACCATTTGACCAGCATGCCATATTTCCATAAGGCTCTGCATTTGATGTATAGTTAGATTGTGTCCAGTATGCTTGTCCTGAAGTTCCACCTTGACCATTATTTTCATCACCAGTCATGATTTCTGCTCTACCATTTCCGTAGACTGTCCATCTAGGAGAAATATTTGCATCTGCAGTATCTGAGTGTGTTGATCCCGCTTTTGATGAAGCAATCATATTTAAACCACTATCATAAACTTGAAATCCACCTGAGTTTTGATTTGAATCTCCCCAATACCACTGCCAAACGGCAAATGTTGGAAGTGGACCTGGAATTAATTCTGATGTAGGAATAATCAGGTTGGTCATATTGCTAGTTGCTGTTCCGCTAGAACCACCGAGTACTGTTTTTAAATTTGACATTATGATATTCTCCATCCACTTGTAGTATTATAGTATGTTAG
>RFNX01000626.1 GCA_009926905.1 Flavobacteriales bacterium | reverse complement strand
GTCGTTGTATGATGACATACCACGGTTTGTGCGTCCCGCCCAAGTTGCGTATGTAGTTGAGTTTAAGTTTAATGAATCAAGGTAACCCGTTACTTGACCTCTGAGTCTAACTTGGAATGTTGAATCAGTTGAATAATGATTTAAGCGAGGACGAACACCTTTTGCGCCAATAATTGTTCCGCTACGCTTTGTAAACTGTCCCCACTGGTCTGCTCTATTAAATATAGCTGATCCATAGTTGCCAAATGTATTAAATGAGTAAAGGTGATTTCCTTCATGCCCATTCATATTAGTTCCGCCACCAACATAGGTTGTATTTCCGCCAGCGTCAATGTTTCCATTAGTATATGACCAACCTCTAAAATCTTCGTACCAGTTACTAAGGTTTGATAAGGCAATATCTGTCCATCCACCTTGTCTATTATTTAAACGATTTGTTGAAACAACTTGGAACTCTGAGTTAATAATTGAGTACCCAGCTCTTGCTGAGTTATTTTGATTTGTCCAAATTGAAAATAAAGGATAAGGAGAAACTTCTGTATTATTTCTTGAAGTTGCAGCAGCAGGAAACTTAGAGTTTAATGCTGCAAAAGATGCTGGCAAAGAAGAGCTAAGTGTTGATATAGCAGTATTTGTTGTTGTAACAATTGGAGTTACAACGCTTGATATATTAGTCTCAAACCCTGGGATATAAATTTGAGTAGTAGTAGTATTTACTGCCATTTTTTAGTTCTCCTTTAAATCTTACTTATCAGACTTGATTAATTTTTACGCCAGAAATAAAGCTGCTAATTGTATTTGCAGCTGAGGCAGTTAGTTGAATGTTTTCAGCGGTATTTAGAACCTGCTTAAAATCAAGAACAATTACTGCACGAGGTGGAATATCTAGTGTCTTTACTAAAACTGTGCTGCCATCTTCATTGTTACTGTTGCAGTAGCATCTGTCAAATTTGCAAATGTTACTGAAGTAATAACGTCAATCTGTGCTGCTGGTGTTGTATATACTGCAGTTTCTGATGCAGATAA
>RFNX01000069.1 GCA_009926905.1 Flavobacteriales bacterium | reverse complement strand
AAGAATACTAATGTTGTACGTGTTTTTATTGTATATACTTTTAACCCGAACAAAAATAGATCTACTATGAATACAAAAATCACAATTGCAAAAGGAGACGGAATAGGTCCGGAGATTATGGATGCCACACTTGAAATTATCTTGGCAGCTGGAGCTAAAATTGAAATCGATGAAATACAAATAGGTGAAAAAGTTTACCTTTCTGGAAACACTTCTGGAATTGCACCAGAATCATGGGATACAATTATCGAGAATAAAATCTTTTTGAAAGCTCCCATTACAACACCTCAGGGTGGAGGTTACAAGAGCTTGAACGTTACTACTCGTAAATTTCTTGGATTGTATTCCAACGTTAGACCTTGTAGGAGTTTGCACCCGATGGTAAGTACCAAACATCCAGTAATGGACATTGTGATTATTCGCGAAAATGAAGAAGATTTGTATGCTGGAATCGAACATCAACAAACAGACGAAGTTGTACAATGTTTGAAACTAATAAGTCGACCAGGATGTGAAAAAATTGTTCGTTATGCTTTTGAATATGCGAAACAACAAAATCGCAAAAAAGTGACTTGTTTTACTAAAGACAATATCATGAAACAGACGGATGGATTGTTCCACCAGGTGTTTGACGAGATTGCAAAAGAATATCCAGAAATCGAAAACGAACATTGGATTATTGATATCGGTGCTGCAAAAATGGCAGATACTCCTGAAGCATTTGATGTGATTGTTATGCCGAATTTATACGGAGATGTATTAAGCGATATTGCTGCACAAATCACTGGTTCTGTTGGCTTGGCTGGTTCGTCAAATATCGGTGAAGAGTGTTCTATGTTTGAAGCAATCCATGGCTCAGCTCCAAGACGTGCTGGACAAAATGTTGCCAATCCTTCAGGATTATTACAAGGTGCAATATTAATGTTGAACCACATCGGTCAGACGGATATTGCAGAAAAAGTTCAAAATGCGTGGCTAAAAACCTTGGAAGACGGTATTCATACTTATGACATTTTCAAAGAAGGAGTTAGTAAAGAAAAAGTTGGGACGAAAGAATTTGCGCAAGCAGTTATTGCGAATCTTGGACAAAAACCATCCATTTTCAAAGCCGTTTCTTATGCAAATAACAGTGCACTTCAATTGCCAAAATATGTCAGAAAAGCACCAGCTCATAAAGAATTAGTTGGAGTTGATGTATTTGTGCATTGGGCTGGTACCAATCCAGATGAATTAGCTGAAAAAGTAAAAAAAATGGAAAGCAAATCGTTGGAATTAACAATGATTACCAACCGTGGAATCAAAGTTTGGCCGAATGGCTTCAAAGAAACGTTCTGTACTGACCATTGGAGATGTCGTTTTAAACCAACAGGAAATTCAGTAGTCTCTAACTCCAATATTATTGAGATTTTACAAAATGCAATCGTTGCGGAAATTGATACAATAAAAACAGAAAATTTATATGCATTTGATGGTAAAGCTGCTTATTCACTAGGACAAGGA
>RFNX01000070.1 GCA_009926905.1 Flavobacteriales bacterium | reverse complement strand
TTACCGAACAATAACCATAAAAACGATCTTGTCACTTTTACAGCATAATAGGTCCAAAATACGAGAAAAATATAAAGTATTATTTTTTCTTGTTCTTTGAGTTTTAATTCTAACAATGACCAAATAACTGTTATACCAATTGTAATCCACATAGAAAGCCAAGCCCCCATTAATGAATTAACTAGAACATTTTTTTCAGGCTCAATTACTATTGTTAACTTATTTTTCGAATCGTTAAAACTAATCCGAGTTCCAATCATTTTCATTTGACAAAAATAAAAAAACCCCACCAATAGAATTGATGGGGCTTATATTTAAATTAACATTTTAATAATTCCAAACGTCATGTTCCCACTTACGCATGTCATCCTTAATTTTTTCAGCTTCATACAAAGCATCAACTCCGTATTTGAAATCTTCTAACTCTCTGTCAAATTTATCTGAAACTTTATAAATTTGAGCCGTGAATTTTCTTTTCCAGAATACATCATCAAAAGACATCCATTGTGCATCAGACTTATCGTTGTAAACATAATAATTTACCATGATATTTCTTAATTCTGGAAAGTACAACCAAAACATCTCTCTTTCATCTACTTTGCCTTTGTACTCTTCGTAACTATTTGATGCATTATCAAAAAATAACGGAATACCTTCTTTTGAATAAGCTAAAATTGAACCTCTTTCAACAGCTAATGTAGTTGTATCGTCTTCATAAGTAAATCTAGCTACAGGAGCAATTGATATAATTCTTCTATCTAATAATGAGCGTTCTTTATCAAAAAACCAGTCTTCTTTGATGTTGTAGGCAATAATGTTATTTGATGAAATAAATCTAGCAATTGCATCTTTTCTAACAAGACCTTCAACTTTAGCTGCATTCCACCATCTTTCACCATCTTCAAAGCTAAAACCTTTAACCAATTCTTCATAGTCAGGATCATTTTTCAAAGAATCAAAAAACTGTCTATAAGTTTGATTTGTTTTTTGAATAGGAAGAGTATCTCCAGAAATCGGTCTTGGGATTGTAAATTTTGGACCCTGTCCGCCTGCTGCAATGAGTTTGTTTACTCTGTTTTTATAGAATCCAACTTCGAAATAATCATTTTTAGATTGTTTTTCTATTGGATATTTTAAACTAAATCCGTCTTCAATTAAAGGATTAACCTCACTTGATACCTCATAAACTGTTAAATCACCTAAAAGAATATGTCTCATAATAACTGTCCACAAAGACCAATGTTTTTGATCTTTAAACCAAGATGGATCATCGATTTCTGAAGCATCATTTGGTCTGTACAAAGAACTCAATCCATCATCCTCAAAATTATCATAAGGGAAAAACAAATCATGATTCATTTTTTCTCTGCAATCAATTCTTGAGAACACTCTTTTTGACCAAACATAATCAGCCAAACGCACATGTTCGTAAGGAATTGCTTCTCTAACAGGAATTTCATCCTTAATGACAACACCATCGACAACACCACCTTGCAGAAT
>RFNX01000214.1 GCA_009926905.1 Flavobacteriales bacterium | reverse complement strand
CATTAACCCAGGTACAATTTTATCGCAAATTCCCAAGTAAAGTCCAGCGTCAAACATGTTATGTGTCAAGCCAACTACTGCGGAAAGTGCAATGACATCACGACTGAATAATGACAATTCCATACCAACTTGTCCTTGCGTAACACCATCGCACATCGCAGGAACACCACCAGCAACTTGCGCAACTGCATTGTGTTTAATGGCATACTCACGTAATTTTTCAGGATAATGTTCGTAAGGTTTGTGTGCTGAAAGCATGTCGTTGTATGCCGTTACTATTCCTAAATTCGGAGTTTTGTTTTCAGCTAATTCTGATTTTTCTTTTGGAGAACAACCTGCAAAAGCATGGGCTAAATTACCACAATGTAAATCTTTTCGGACAACACCTTCTTGATGTGCAGCACGCATATCTTCCAAATATTGCTCGCGAGTTGCTTTACTGCGATCAATGATTCTATTTGTAATTTCAACGATTCTTTGATTCATAATCTAATTTTTAGTTTGTACAATAAATTTCGTCAAGGACACTTAAAAAATGACGAATCGGGTAATTTTTTGTTTCAGCTTCTTTTAATATATCTTGTTTTTTAATTCCGGTAAAAAGCAAATAGCGTTTTTTTGCTGATTTCAACATGTTTACGGAACACGAAATTCGATGTTTTGGTTCGCTTGGCGCTTTTGTCGAAAGTATGTTTTTAGTGGAAACTATTGCTTCTGCTGATTTTCATCGTTTGGAAAAATCGAAGCAGTGTGTCCATCCTCGCCCATTCCTAAAAGAGCAATAGTAGCTTCATTAAAAATCGAATAAGATTCTTGAACTAATGCAAGATTTTCAATTTCGTTTTCTGAATTTTGAACCATTGAAACGAACTGAGCGTCAGTCGCTTGATTTATTAGTAAATTCTCTTTTACTAATTTTTCATTGGAAAATTCACTTGTATTTGGAACAAAACGTTCATCTACCAAGCCAACAATTACATTTTTCCAATCAATTTCAAGTTGATTTAGTTTCAGAAAAAGTCCTTTTGGAGTGGTGCCTCCAGAAACAAGTAACGACGCTTTACCATTAGTTGAAATGGCGTTTTCAAGGTCGCTTTTAATTTGCTGACACAAGCTATCCTCTAATGCTTCTTTGGTTTCGAAAATTTTCATTATTCTTTCCATGTTTTTGTTACCCAAGTAGTGTCTTTGTCTAGGACTAAATCGCCTGGTCCCCAAGTTCCTGCTTCATATAAGATGTTATTTTGCCCTGTGGCTTTCCAATTTTTTGTTATTGATTCAATCCAATTCCAAGCGGCAATCAATTCATCTTGACTCATAAACAAGGTTTGATTTCCTCTAATAACATCAATTATTAGACGTTCATATGCTTCTGGAAAACGCTCTTTGAATGAATCTAAATAATCCAATTTTAAAGCGATTGGTCGGTAACGATAGCCACCAGGACCAGGAATTTTTGTCATTTGTACCAATTCAATGCGTTCTTCAGGTTGCAAGCGTATAATTAATTTGTTGTTGTTCAAACTTTCTTTTGAAGGAAAAATATTATGGCGCACTTCTTTAAAATTTATTACGATTTCAGAATAGCGTTTGTTCATTCGTTTTCCAGTTCGCAAGTAGAAAGGCACATCTTTCCATCGCCAATTATCAACATAAGTTTTAATCGCTACAAAAGTTTCTGTTTTTGACCCAAATTTTTCAATATCCTCCAAATAGGATTGCACTTCTTCACCTTTCACAACTCCGCGTGTATATTGACCTTTAACAGTGTCAGTTTGAACTGTTTTTTTATTAAAAAGGCGCAAAGCTCGAAGTACTTTTAGTTTTTCATTTCGAACTTCATCTGCTTCTAAAGTGTGTGGTGGCTCCATTGCAACTAAACAAAGCAATTGCAACAAGTGATTTTGAACCATGTCTAATAAAGCACCGCTGTTGTCGTAATAAGCAGCTCGCTTTTCAACTCCTAAATTTTCAGAAACAGTGATTTGAATGTTGTCGATGTGTTCTGAGTCCCATGCTCTTTCAAATAAATTATTTGCAAAACGCAGTACCATTAAATTCTGTACCGTTTCTTTTCCTAAATAATGATCTATGCGATAAATTTGCTGTTCTGTGAATGCTTTTGTGATTTCAGAATTGATAGCATTCGAAGATTCTAAACTATATCCAAGCGGTTTTTCCAATACCACTTTACTGTCTTTGTTTATCAGTCCACATGCTTTTAAGGTGGTAGAAATCGGTCCGAAAGCTGCCGAAGGTGTTGAGAAGTAATAAATATTTTGATAGCTTGGAAATTTATTTAAGTAATCTGTCAAATCTTTATAGTCCTCGATTGTAGCATTTTCTGCCTTAATCAGAGTCACACGTTGGATAAATTTCCCGATTTCTTCTCCACTTGCTTGACCGTCAACACTCTCTTCCAAGAAACGCACTAAATTTCCCTCGAATTTAGCAAGTGTACTATCTCCTCTTGTTATGGCAATGATATTGTATTCAGATAATAATTGTCCATCTTGATCGCGATGAAACAAAGCAGGAAATATTTTTCTTAAAGCTAAATCTCCATCACCACCAAAAACAATAATGTTGAAAGGTTTAAAAACTTCCGTATGTTTGTTGTTTTTATTTTTAGATTGACTCATATTTGCATTTAGTTTGTGTCAAATATACACTAAGGATGGATTCAAACCAAAAAATAGATTCTTTTTTAACAACCAATAATTGTTAAAACGACTTAAAATCAATAAGTTCAAATGAGAATTTTTATTATTATTTTGTTGTTAAATTTTCTCAGCGTTGGTAATTCAATAGCTCAGAATTTTGTTTTTGCTCAGTTAACTGGTTCACCAACTTTAAATACTACAGGCTGGAATTTAACTGGTAATGCGAACGTGAACGATACACCTGGTGATGCAGATTTAAATAGTGATGAAGTAATTTTAACAGGAGTAAGCGGAACTTTTCAAAGCGGTGGTGTTTTTTGTCAAACACAAGTAAATCCTCAATCCTGTACGAATTGGACAGTAGAATACGACTATAGAATCTGGGGAGGTAATTCTGCTGACGGTTTGGCGTTTTGTTTTTTAGATGTTCCTCCAACTGGGTTTGTTTCTGGTGGTGGAGTCGGAATTCCTTCTTCTTCAAATGGACTAAAAGTGATATTTGACACCTTTGATAATTGTGGCACACCTAATCCAGAATTACAAATTTATTATGGAGTTGGTTACAATGAATGCGCTTCTGGAATTGTTAAAATCGATAACGCTTCAGGGAATTTGAATTTTGTTCGAAGCAACAATTATCAGCATGCGAAAATCACCTATTTGAACGGTCAAATAACCTTATTTATTAATAACACTCAATATTTGACTGCGAATTTCCCAATTACATTTGCTGGTTATATGGGTTTTACAGCTTCAACAGGCTCGTTGAATGATCAACATTCAGTGAAAAATATCACTATTTATACGCAACAAGCGATTTCTGATGCAGGTTCAAATGTTGCAATTTGTCCAAATGGAAGTACACAAATTGGAGCAGTTTCCAATTCATTGTATACTTATTCATGGTCGCCAGCTTTGGGTTTAAATTCTACAACTGTTTCAAACCCTACAGTTACACTTACTAACAATGGGGCAACATCTATTTCTCAAATTTATACGGTAACGACAACTCTCACAGCAAACCCTGGAGTTTGTCCAACAACAGATCAAGTAACAGTTACTGTTTATCCAAAATTCAATACAACGGTTAATCAAACACTTTGCAACGGTGGCCCTTACAATTTTAATGGTCAATCTTTAACATCTTCTGGAACATACATAGATTCATTGCAGTCTGTTCATGGTTGTGATTCAGTTGTAACTTTGAATTTAATCATTTCAACGAATCCAATTGTGACGGTATCAGATACCAGTTTTTGTCTTGAGGGAACAGCAATATTGGTTCCTTCAGGTGCGCAAACATATACTTGGACTCCAGTTGTGGGCACAACAAGTTCCAATGGAACCTTAACATTTACTCCATCTCAAACAACGAATTTGACAGTAGTTGGAACAAATCAATACGGTTGTACTGGTTCAGATAATGCAACTGTGACTGTAAATCCTTTGCCGCTTGTAACTTTGACTTCAACTCAACCAGCTATTTGTCCTGGAGAATTTGTGACTTTAACAGCTTCAGGTGCTCAAAATTATTTATGGCTAGGACAAGATCTTACTAATTCCAATCAAAACACACAGTTACTATCACCAAGTTCTACTCAAAATTATAATGTAATTGGAACAACTATAAATGGATGTAAAGACACAGCTCAAGTCCAAGTTATTGTGCATGCCAATCCCAGTTTAGTTATTTCGCCCAACCAAACAATCTGCGAAGGTGATATGGTTACAGTTTCGGTTTCAGGCGCTACTACATATACTTGGTTACCATCGGGAACTGGAACAGTTAATTATTTTTCACCGACTCAAACAACCAGTTACCAAGTTATTGGTTTAAATGCATTTGGCTGTTCTGATACCATTCAAACAACAATTATTGTTCACCCTAACCCAGTTGCTTCCATAGGAGCTTCACCACAATTTCTAACGAGTGATTCTCCAATTGTTACTTTAGAGAACAACAGTCAAGGTCAGCTTTCGTCGATTTGGAATTTCAATGATGGGAACTCATTAGAGACCAATGCTATGTCTTTTGAATATGCTTTTCCTTTTGCAGAAGGCAGTTACCAAGTTAATTTAAAAGTAATCAATGCATTTGGATGCTATGACTTAGCGAGCATTATAATTCAGGTCAAAGGAGATATTATTTATTATATTCCGAATTCGTTCACGCCTGATGGAGATGAATTCAATAATGTTTTTCTTCCAGTTTTTACTTCAGGTTTTGATCCAGCAAACTATAAACTAACGATTTATGATCGTTGGGGAGAAGTTATTTTTGAATCGTACAATCACTTAAAAGGTTGGGATGGCTATTTAAATAATCATAAATGCCAGGTCGGAACTTATTCCTATGTTATACAAATTAAAATTCCAAACACAGACGAATATCAATTGATAAAAG
>RFNX01000227.1 GCA_009926905.1 Flavobacteriales bacterium | reverse complement strand
GTAGGGGTCATTCGCGAATGACCCCTACTCTTTTTTATTTTTTATGGCATTTCGCGTGTGAAAGCAGGAATCCCTGTAACGTCCATACCAGTTATTAATAGGTGAATGTCATGTGTACCTTCATAAGTTACAACAGACTCTAAGTTTGCCATGTGGCGCATCATTGAGTATTCACTTGTGATTCCCATTCCTCCGTGAATTTGACGTGCCTCACGAGCAATGTTCAAAGCGATTTCAACATTATTTCTTTTCGCCATTGAAATTTGAGCAGATGTAGCCTTACCTTCATTTCTTAACTGTCCAACGCGCAAAGTCAATAATTGTGCTTTCGTGATTTCTGTAATCATTTCAGCTAATTTCTTTTGTGTCAACTGGAAAGCACCGATTGGAACATTGAATTGTGTTCTTTCTTTAGAATATCTTAAAGCTTGATCGTAGCAATCCATTGCAGCTCCTAAAGCACCCCAAGCAATACCGTAACGAGCCGAATCCAAACAGCTAAGTGGAGCTCCTAAACCTGATCTTCCTGGTAAAATATTTTCTTTTGGTACTTTAACATTATCAAAAATCAACTCTCCGGTTGCAGATGCGCGCAACGATAATTTTCCGTGCATTTCAGGAGTTGAAAAGCCTTCCATTCCTCTTTCAACAACTAATCCGTGAATACGACCAGATTCATCTTTGGCCCAAACAACTGCGATTTGTGCGAACGGTGCGTTAGAAATCCACATTTTAGCTCCATTCAAAATCACGTGATCACCTGCATCTTTAAAATTGGTAATCATTCCATTAGGATTTGAACCGTGATCTGGTTCTGTTAAACCAAAACAGCCCATCATTTCACCAGTAGCTAATTTTGGTAAATATTTCATTCTTTGTTCTTCGGTTCCATATTTCCAAATAGGATACATCACTAAAGAAGATTGAACAGAAGCAGTTGAACGTAAACCTGAATCGCAACGCTCTAATTCCTGCATAATTAAACCGTAAGAAATTTGGTCTAAGCCTGGACCTCCGTATTGTTCTGGAATATAAGGACCAAATGCTCCAATTTCTCCCAAACCTTTTAATAAATGAGTTGGAAAAGTTGCATTTTCGAAATGCTCGTCAATGATTGGAGAAACTTCTTTTTTCACCCAAGCTCTTGTTGCATCTCGAACCAATTTGTGTTCGTCTGACAATAAATCGTCCATTGCATAATAATCTGGGTGATTATATAAGTCTGTTTTCATATTGAATATTTTTGTGGTGCAAAAGTAAGTATTGTATTTATGACAAAGACACACTAATTCTATTTAATTTTGCTTGAAATGACAATCTTTTTAATTCCTCTTTCTATAGAATTTGAATTGCTTGAGCGTAATACGCAACTGACAACCTTTTTATTGACAATTTCACTTTGTTCCACACTAATCCTGGGCATCAGTACACTTGGCTCTCAGCGCTTTTTAACTTCATTATTTCAGAATTTCATAAGGTTGAATCAAAAGGAAAAAGAATTCAAAGAATCACTAAAAATCGGATTCAAAGCCAATTCATTATTATTTTTAAACTTCATTGTGTCATTCACGCTTTGTAGTTTTTTATACTTTCAAAAAAGTTATAATTGGGAATTTAACTGGTTCATTTCATTTGGTATAACCTTAGCTTTTTTAGTTTTACAAATCTTTGGTTATCGTTTTGTTGCATTTATTTCTGGTACCAAAGAAATTGTTGAAGGTATTTCTATTATCAATAAAAATACATGGCAATTTGGAGGGATTTTGATGCTATCTCTTTCCTATGTCTGGATTTTAGATGCAAACAACTACGAAACCTACAATTATATTTTATTTGGAATTCTTTTATTAATGCTGCTTTTACGAATTACTAAAGGCATACTGTTCAGTTTTAATAAGAGAATAAGTTGGTATTATTTTATTTTGTATCTTTGCACGCTAGAAATTTTACCTACTATTATCTTATTGAAAATAGCATTAAGTAAAATTTCTTTGGGAAATGTGATGGTTGAATAAATAATAAAATCGTCTAAATTGGCTATAAAAACTATTTTGGTTTCTCAACCTAAACCTGAAGGTGACAAGTCTCCTTACTTTGATTTGGCTGAAAAATACAAGCTAAAAATTGATTTTCGTCCTTTTATCAAGGTCGAAGGTGTTGATGCAAAAGAATTTCGTGCTCAAAAAGTGACTATTTCTGAGCATACAGCAATTATTCTGACTTCGAAAGTTGCTGTGGATCACTTTTTTAGAATTGCTGAAGAGACACGGTTCGAAGTTCCAGACGCATTAAAATATTTCTGTATTTCTGAAGCTGTTGCTTTGTATCTTCAAAAATATGTTACCTACCGCAAACGTAAAATTTTCTTTGGAAAACAAAGTATTGATGATTTAGCGGATGTAATGAAAAAACACAAAGGTGAAAAATTCCTTTTACCTTGTACTGATATCTTACGTGATAATATACCTGACACTTTAGAAAAACAAGGACTTACTTTCACAAAAGTGATTTTGTATAGAACTGTTGCTTCTGATTTATCTGACCTAGAAGATGTATATTACGATATGTTAGTTTTCTTTAGTCCAGGAGGGATTGAATCCTTATTCAAAAACTTTCCTGACTTCAAACAGAATACTACTGCTATTGCTGCTTTTGGTCCAACGACTGCGAATGCGGTAATTAAGCATAATTTAAACTTAGACGTTCACGCGCCTCATCCGAAAGCGCCTTCAATGGTTGGAGCAATCGAATTGTATATTAAAGAACAATTGAAGAAAAAGTAGTATTTTCTTTTGAATACATATTAAAAACCCCCTTGCGAATCTTCACAAGGGGGTTTTTCGTGTAGGTTAATATTTTTCTATTATTGTTTAGAAACTTTCGATTTGTAAATGATATCGTTGTTTGAATTTACAACTTGTAATAAATACATTCCAGAAGTCATTTCTTCTAATGTTAAGTGGCATAACTTATTACCCGTTGTAACAGCAACTCTTGAAATTCGGCTACCAATAAGGTCATACATTTCTACTGTTACATTCTCTTCCAATTCATTTGTAAACTCAATGTTCACCTCTCCACTGGTTGGATTAGGATAAACTATTGCCTCAATTTTACTTGTGTTATTATTTGTTATTGTTTCTTCAGTTGATGTCAACATTGATCTTGAAGTACAAGAACTCACTACCATTGATTTCGCTGCTCCCGTTTTGCAATTATTTGATGCTTTAACTGTGATACTTCCTGTTACATTTGATGAAACTACATTTACTGTTATTGTGTTAGTTCCTTGTCCAGACGCAATTTCTAATCCTGCTGGAACTGTCCATGTATATGAAACCGCTTGAGAAACGGCTGCACATGAATATGTTGTAGTACCGCATGGTGCAGCTGAACCAGTTATCGAAGCCGGTGTTAATGGAACTGAATATAATGCTAATGTCCTTGAAATACTTGAAGAACATGAATTGTTTGATTTA
>RFNX01000335.1 GCA_009926905.1 Flavobacteriales bacterium | reverse complement strand
AAGAAAATTCAACATTAAGTTCATTCATTGTTATCCAAGTAGCGCCTATCAATTTTCATTGTTTCTAAAGAAAAATAGAAAAGAAACTCATTTTATAAAAGCATTTTTATGTGGCTCCGAAGGAATGTCTGACTTACAAAAAACTTTAATTATAAAAGAGCTTCGAATTCCTGTTTATAATTGGTATGGACACTCAGAAAAGCTCGTTCTTGGTGGCCCTTGTCATACTAACGACGCTATTCACATCGAGCCTACTTATGGTTACTTTGAGCTTTTAGATGAAAAAAATGAAATAGTTAGAACACCTGGTCAAGTTGGAGAAATAGTTGGAACAAGTTTTCATAATCCTTACATGCCATTTATTCGCTATAGAACGGGTGATTTTGCAGAATACGTTGGAGAGTACTGTGAACATTGTAAACGAAAACTCACGTTAGTAAAGAACATTCAAGGACGATGGGATTCAAATAAGATATTTTTAGAAGATGAAACTTATGTTTCAATTACTGCACTCAACTTACATTCAGATTTATATAATTACATAGAAGGAATGCAATACGTGCAGAAAGAAAAAGGAAAATTAGAAATCTATCTTATAAAAGGAACAAATTATGTTTTAGAAGTTGAGAATAGATTTAAAGAACATTTCGAAAATTCTTTAAAAGGTAAATGTGAATTTGAGTTTATTTATATTAAAGAAACAATGAAAGAATCGAACGGTAAATTTTTACCTTTAAAACAATTTTACAAGCCTTCTTAAATAGCATTATGAAATCCAAAATAAAGTATTTAGAAGACATCAATATTTTAACTGGTTTAGCAATCGTTTTTGTGGTCATCGGTCATTTGGTAACAGGTCCAGAAATAAACACGAATAGCATTCATTGGTATAAGTTTCTGAAAGAATATATTTACTCGTTTCACATGCCATTATTTATTTTTGTTTCAGGTTTCCTGTTGCATTACACAATGCCTTCTATTCTAACAATTTCAGATTATACTGATTATGCAACAAAGAAAATTGTTCGCTTGATGCCTTCTTTTTTGTTTTTTGCAATTGTTGTTTTTGTCATGAAAATACTTTTAGAAAGAAATTTAAAGGTTGATAATCCAGTAAATTCTTACTCAGATTTTTTTAAAATTTTTTATATGCCAACCTTTAGTTTTGCTGGCTATCTTTGGTACATTTATGTTTTGTTGCTTTACTATCTCACGTTACCAATTTTAATGCAGAAAGTAAAAGTAGAATTGTTGTTACTTGCCTCTATTCCTTTTGCATTTATTCCATTAACACCGTTTTTTGCAATGGATTTCTTTTTTGAATTTCTTCCATTTTGTTTACTCGGATGCCTAGCTTCGAAATATTATGAATCGTATTCAAAAATTTTGCGAAGTAATTTTTTAGCGTTTATTTTCATCTTCGTTAGTATAAGCATTGCTTTCTATTTTTATCATTTACCTAAAGCACTTATGGGATTGCTTTCCATTCCAGCGTTTCACAGCTTAGTTTTGTTATTCGAATCGGAAAGATTAAAATTGTTATCTTTTTTTGGGAAATATACTTTTGCAATTTATCTTATGAACACAATTGTTATAGGTTTCATTAAAGCTATTTCTTTCAAATATCTTGGCTTTTCCTATAATAATTTTGGTTTTTTGTTCAGTTTTCTAGTACTTGGAGGCTTATTTGTTCCGATATTAATCAAAATTTTTATATTCAATAAATTACCTGTTTTTGGTAAATACATAACTTAACAGCATTTAAATAATGAATCAACTAACACAAAAATTAGGCTCTGGTGAAATGCTAATCCAAGAAATTCCTTATCCTCAATTGGGAAAAGGGATGATAATTGTAAAAAATCATTTTTCAATTATTAGTGCCGGAACGGAAGGATCAACAGTGAGTGCTGCTAGAAAAAGTCTAATTGGTAAAGCAAAAGAACGTCCGCAACAAGTGAAACAAGTGTTGGATGTTTTACGCAAACAAGGTCCTATTCAAACGTATCGTGCAGTGATGAAAAAGTTGGATGCATATTCACCTTTAGGTTACAGTTGTGCTGGCGAAGTTATGGAAGTAGGAGAAGACGTTACTGAATTTGAAGTGGGAGATTTAGTGGCTTGTGCGGGTGCGGGTTATGCGAATCATGCGGAAATTATTTCTGTTCCAAAAAATTTGTGTGTCAAACTTTCTGAAAATGCCAATTTGAAAAATGCAGCATACAATACATTAGGCGCAATTTCTTTACAAGGTGTTCGACAAGCTGATTTAAGATTGGGTGAAACATGTGCCGTAATTGGATTGGGTTTGTTAGGACAAATCGCTTGTCTTTTGCTAAGAAGTTCAGGAGTAAATGTGATTGGAATTGATATTTCTGAAAGTTCTGTATATACTGCTATATCTAACAATGCGGTAGATTTAGGATTAAAACGCGATATCGCTGGAATAGAAGATCGAATTTTGAATTATACCAAAGGAATTGGAGTGGATGCAGTTGTTATCGCCGCAGCAACTTCGAGTTTAGACCCGATAAATTTTGCAGGTGCAATAGCGAGAAAAAAAGGTAAAGTGGTAGTTCTTGGTGCCGTTCCAACTGGTTTCGATCGCGACCCTTTTTGGTACCGTAAAGAATTGGAATTGAAAATGGCTTGTTCTTATGGACCAGGACGTTACGATTTGAATTACGAAGAAAAAGGAATCGATTATCCAGCTGCATATGTGCGTTGGACTGAGAAAAGAAATATGGAAGCTTTTCAACATTTATTAGATACCAATCGAATAAATATTGATTACTTAACAACTCATGAATTTCTATTTGACGATGCACCGAAAGCGTTTGATTTAGTGGTAAATAAGTCTGAGCCGTACATTGGTATCGCATTGAAATATGACGTTTCAAAAAAACATTCTCAAGAAAAATTGGTCGTTAATAAATCAGTTGCTCAAGCCAAAATAAACGTTTCATTTATTGGGGCTGGTAGCTACGCACAAGGAAATTTACTTCCAAACATTCCTGTAACTGACAAAGTACGGCGTATAGGAGTAATGACCAACACTGGAACAACCTCGAAGCGCGTTGCAGAAAAATTCAAATTCCAATTCTGTGCCTCAAAAGAAACGGATGTACTAGACGATAAAACAAATACACTTTTCATTGCGACACGCCACGATTCTCATGCTGAATATGTAATTAAAGGTTTACAAAATAACAAACACATTTTTGTTGAGAAACCGCTATGTTTGAATGAAGAGGAATTAGACATCATTAAAGATGCTCAAAGTATAAGTGGAACAGCTTTAATGGTTGGTTTTAATAGGAGATTTTCGCCACTTTCAACTATAGTGAAAAGCAAATATGGAAGTGCTCCAATGTCAATGATTTATCGTGTTAATGCAGGCTCCATTCCAGCTGATACATGGATTCAAGACATGGAAATAGGTGGTGGAAGAATCATTGGTGAAGCGTGTCATTTCATCGATTATTTGACATTTCTAAATGGAAGTTTGCCCACAAAAGTTTCTGCACAAGCTTTACCTGACCCAAATGGATTAAACGATACAGTGAATATTTTGATTCAATTTGAAAATGGTTCAACAGGTGTAATTGCTTATTATGCAAATGGTTCAAAAGAATTACCAAAAGAATACATTGAAGTATTTTGCATGGGTTCAACAGCTATTATTTCCGATTTCAAGGAATTGAAAATTTATGGAAAAGGAAAAGCAACCAGTAAAAAATTATTCAACCAGAATAAAGGTCAAAAAGAAATGGTAGAAGCATTTATGAATGGAATACTCGATAAAGGAATTGCGCCCATTCCTATGAATGAAATTTATGCAGTTAAAGTGCATCATTTAAAGTTTTAGAATCGTTAAAGAATGGAGGACAACAAATTGAAATCATTTGAAAGTTCATTTAATAAGTTAAAAACTTATATTGAAAATGAAAAATTTAAGGGTTGGGATCCTTTTGATGGATTGAATTCTAAAGTTTTTCAAGCAACTCCATTAAAACATTGGGATATAGCGCGTTTAGCTTGGATTCAAGGGTTTAAAAGAAGTCCAATCAATTTTAGAAAGCTTTTACTCGTTCCAAAAGAATACAATGCAAAAGGAATTGGTTTGTTGCTGAGCGCTTATTGCAATTTGTATCACATCTCAAGTTCAGGAAATAGTCAATTTGGAACCAAAGAAGAACATTTAGAGAAAATTATTTTCCTCGCAGATTTGTTATTAGAATTACAAAATAAAAATTATTCAGGAGCTTGCTGGGGTTATAATTTTGATTGGCAAGCACGACGATTATTTTTGTTTCCTAAAAACACACCAACTGTTGTTGCAACTAATTTTTGCTTCAATGCCTTGTTGGATGCTTACGAAATAACGAAGACAGAAAAATACCTTACAACAGCTTTATCGGCAGTAAATTTTGTTGTAAATGACCTTTCTCGAACGCTACATCACAATGGATTTTTGTTTTCATACAGTCCTTTAAATGGAAATAATACGGTTTACAATGCTTCTTTATTGGGGGCAATGTTGCTTTCACGATCCTACCTTTACTCAAAAAATGAAGAACATTTGAAAATTGCTCGAAGTGCAGTTTTAGCAGCTTGCGAAGGTCAAAATGAAGACGGTTCTTGGGTTTATGGGATGTTACCCGTTCAATCTTGGATCGATAGTTTTCATACAGGATATAATCTGAATGCAATTATAACTTATCAAAAGGTTAGCAACGATTTTAGTTTTAAATCTTCTCTTGAAAAGGGATTTGATTATTACATGCAACACTTTTTTGAGGCAGATGGAACCCCAAAATATTACAACAATAAGACATACCCAATCGATATTCATTGTCCTGCACAGTTGTTTGTAACACTTTCAAAATTTGGGGCTTTTTTAGACCATAAAGATTTAGCAGAAAAAGTAATGAATTGGTCAATTTGCAATATGCAAGATAAAAATGGTTATTTTTATTACCAATTGAAAAAAGGAATGAGTTCAAAAATCTCGTACATGAGATGGAGCAATGCATTCATGTTCAACGCAATGACATATTATTTGAAAGAAAAATTGGCTCAATGAGGTATGAACTAATCAATAATATTAGAACGTATTCGCCCTCTTCTCGAGAGGAATTGATGAATTTTGCTTTGCAGGAGAAGAAAATACTAATTGCAGTTAACGCCGAAAAGATTCTTCACTCTACACCGGAAATGCAAGAAATCATCAATAATAATATTGGCTATCCTGACGGAATTGGAGCCGTTTGGGCTTTGAATAAAAAAGGTGTTGATAATGTTGTGAAAATTCCAGGTTGCGAATTGTGGTTGGATATCGTGAAAAAACATGCTGCTTCAAAATCATTTTATTTAATTGGAGGCAAACAAGAAGTAATTGATGAGACTGTTTCGAAATTAAAATCTGAATTTCCACTAATTGATATTAAAGGATATAGAAATGGTTACATTAAAACGAACCAAGAAAAAGAAGCACTCAAAAAGGAACTAATTGAAAAAAAGCCAGATTTTGTTTTTGTGGCAATGGGTTCACCCAAGCAAGAGCAATTGATGGAAGAATTTATGAATATTCATTCAGCTGTATACCAAGGACTTGGTGGTAGTTTCGATGTTTATACAGGAAATGTTGTACGTGCTCCAAAATGGTGGATTGATAAAAACTTAGAGTGGGCCTATCGTTTAGTAAAACAACCCACAAGAATAAAAAGACAATTACCCTTGATTAAGTTTTATTTTCTTCTTAAATTCAATAAATTTTAGTCAAAACATCTACGCAAGAAGAACATGAAACACATAACTATCATAGCTGGAGCAAGACCGAATTTTATCAAAATTGCACCGATTATTCACGCTATACACGAAGCACAAAATAGGGGAGTTGATTTTTCCTTTCGTTTGATTCATACTGGTCAACATTACGATAAAAAAATGTCGGGTGATTTTTTTGAACAACTACAAATTCCTGAGCCTCATGCAAATTTGAATGCAGGAGGAGGAACCCAAGCTGAACAAACAGCTAATATTATGGTGCGTTTTGAAAAAGATTTAGCTGAAAACCCAACGGATTTAGTTCTTGTGGTTGGAGATGTAACTTCGACAATGGCATGTGCAATTGTAGCTCAAAAATCACATATAAAAGTTGCGCATGTGGAAGGAGGAATTCGTTCAAATGATTGGACAATGCCAGAAGAAATCAATCGTTTAGTTACCGATGCAATCACTAATTATTTCTTTACAACATCAGAAGTTGCCAATCAAAATCTATTGAATTCTGGAATCAAGAGCGAGCAAATTTTCTTCGTTGGAAATACAATGATTGATACCTTGCTTCGACAAGAACCAAATTTTAGACAACCAGAAATTTGGAATGAAATCGGGTTGAAGGAGAAATCATATATTGTGATGACTTTGCATCGGCCAGCAAATGTTGATCAAGAAGAAAGTTTGAAAAATTTACTAGAAGAAATAATTGATAATTCACGAGATTTACCTTTAGTTTTTCCTGTGCATCCTAGAACGGCAAAGAATTTGGAACATTTAACTATTTCAAATCCAAGATTGCATTTGATTGAACCATTAGGCTATTTGGAGTTCAACTATTTAGTAAAATACGCCAAAGCAGTCATAACAGATTCGGGAGGAATTACAGAAGAAACCACAGT
>RFNX01000071.1 GCA_009926905.1 Flavobacteriales bacterium | reverse complement strand
GCCAAATTCGCCAATTCTGAACGTTCGCCTTTTTCCAATTTTACATTTGTAAATAAAGGTTGATTTTTCAATCGGTCGATGAGGTAAGCCAAGCCGTTGCTGTTTTCATCTAAATAAGGTGAATCAATTTGATGAACGTCTCCAGTAAAAATAATTTTGGTCTTTTCTCCAGCTCTTGTGATGATGGTTTTTACTTCGTGAGGCGTAAGATTTTGGGCTTCATCCACAATGAACATAATATTGGAAAGGCTTCTACCGCGAATAAATGCCAGAGGTGTAATGATGATTTTGCCAGATTCTTGCATGTCCTGAATGGCTTTATTTTTCTTTTCATTCTCACGAAATTGAGACTTGATAAATTTCAAATTATCCCAAAGTGGCTCCATGTAAGGTCCAATTTTGTCATTGGCATCACCAGGTAAAAACCCGATTTCACGATTTGAAAGTGGAACGATTGGTCGAGCGAGAATTATTTGGTTGTAATGTTTGTTTTGTTCAAGTGCGGCAGCAAGTGCAAGTAAGGTTTTTCCAGTACCAGCAACGCCTTGCAAAGCAACTAATTTCACGTCATTATTCATAAGCGCGTGGAATGCAAAAGCTTGTTCCGCATTTTTGGGTTTGATTCCGTACACAAATTCTTTTTCAATGCGCTCTATTTGGTCGGTCAAATGGTTATAAAATGCTAAAGTGGAAGTTTTTCCGTTTTTTAGAATGTAGTAGCCATTGGTCGTTTTTTTATTTCCAAGAATACCATTTTCTGCAATAACTCCTTTTATGAAAATTTCACGAATAACATCAGATTCAACATTTTCAATTCCATAAGAAGTTGTTTCTTTCAGATTATCATTACTGACTTTACCCGTCTCATAATCTTCAGCAGCCAATCCTAAGGCCTTAGCTTTTATTCTCAGATTGATGTCTTTTGTAACTAAAACAACCGTGTGTTTGGTTTCTTGTTCCTTTAAAAACAAAGCTGCATTGATGATTTTATGGTCGTTTTTTCCAGGAGAATAAACGTGTTCAGCATTTATCGACAGAGGCGCATGATCCATTACGATTTTGAATTTCCCAAGTCCTTTTCCCAGTGAAATCCATTCTTGAAGAGAACCGTTGCCAGAAAGCTTATCGATGAATCGAATGACTTCGCGCGCACTGAAATTTTTAGTGTCGTTTCCAACTTTGAATTTATCCAATTCCTCCAAAACAGTTATCGGAATGGCGACAAAGTTGTTTTTGAAATTGGTTATTGATTGGTGGTCATGTAGCAATACAGACGTGTCTAGAACGAAAATTTTTTCCTTTTTTGCCATCCTTTTTTTTGTTGAAGGTATTCGATTTTTCATCTCAAATTACTCCAACAAAAAATAGGTTATTTACATACAACTGTTCACATTAACAGCATCTTAACATTGCAAGCATTCTATCAAAACAAATACTTCAAAACAGATAATTTTTGAATCATTGATTTTTCAAATTGTAAATCGTTTTCTTCAAAGATTATGCTTCTTTTTTCAAACTCTGTTAATGTGTCTAAAATGATTTTTTCGGTTTGATTTTTGTAATTTACTTCAACGTTTTGACTTTTACTCAGCCATAAATTGATGGTTCGATGATGCACTAAATTTAAGCTTTCAATCACTGACACGCCCATTTTTTCAAGTACGGCGGCGTTACATTGTTGTTCGTAATGACCTTTCATTGGAATCACCAACAATTTCTTTTTCAAATACAAGGCTTCTGAAGGTAATTCGAAACCTGCTCCACACAAAACACCTTTGCAGTTTATTAAATGCTTCTGAAAATTTTCTTGATCTATTGGATGAAATGTAACATTCTCTTTGATTTGTTTTAAGGTTGTATATTTTGAAAAAACTTCCCATTTAACTGGAAATTGCTGAAGAAAATGCAATATTACATCGTCGTGAAAGGCTGGTAAATAAACTGTGTAAAAGTCTTGTTTTTGAGCTTC
>RFNX01000280.1 GCA_009926905.1 Flavobacteriales bacterium | reverse complement strand
ATATTATACCGTAATCCTATTTCGAATTTCATTTTGTTTTAGTTGAAGAAACTGAAATTTAATATTTCCAATTGAATAACCAATAATTAAGAACAAAATAATTCGATAACTCATGAATTGAAGACCGCCTGAAAAAGACATTGTTAAGCTTAAAATCATACATCCAACTATCAATGCAAAATCTTCTTTCACGTTAATTAGCTTATTTTTTTTATCTAAACTTTTACATTTTCCTAGCAAAGTTTTAGCGTAAGTCCAAATTTGATAATGCACAAAGAAATACATGAAAAATCCAAATATTCCAGTTCCCAATATTAGCAAATTATAATCTACATGTAATTGTCTTCCTCGTCCAAAGTACTTTTTAAGTAAAACAGCTGAATTGAAAGCTTCATTTCCAAACATTACATTTACAAAATTATAACTGCTCATTTCTTCAATTACGTAAAATGTTTCCTTGAATCTGTTTTCATTTGAAAAGTCATTTCTCTCAGTCGTTCGCGCATTTATCCTTGTTTCAAGCAATTCTGAATTTTGAATGACAATCGTTAAAAGAAATAATCCAACAATTATTAAGCCTATGGATGTTCCAATTTTTTTGGTGGTATAGAGAAAATAGGCTAAAATTCCTGTTCCCAAAGCTAAAATTGCTCCACGTTTAACGCTAAGAAGAATTATGAAAATGGCAATACTTACGATGATGATGTTAAAAATTCTGGAGTAGGGAAGCATTTTCTTGTTAAACGCATTGAAAATAACTAGAATTGCTAAGGAAATAATGATTGGTGCTGAAGCTGTTGCACCTCCTTTATAAAATGAGTCTTCCTCATAAACTGAGACTCCAACTTTATAGAATTGTGAAATTGCATAATTTATCAATAGAACAATAATCGTCCAGATGATTGGTTTTATGAGTGCATTTTTTCTAAACTCAGAGAGTTTAATTCCCAATGGAATCATCAAAAGTGAAATTGCTATTTTTAAAAATCCATCAATAAAGCTTTCTTGAACATCAGAAGCAAGTAGTGTGACACAAAAAAGATAAAAAATGTAAAAAGCTAAAGTTACGTTTAACTTTGTTTGAGGAAAACCATAAAATATTAAATAATAGACAATTATACCAAGGTCGAAAACTAAACGGATAATACCAGCAGGTGCTTTTAGCGCTGTAAAAAAATTCATCATTAAATCCAGTAGTAAATTAAAAACTGGAATTGCAATAACGCAATAAATGAATATTTTATCTCTATTTAACAAAGGATTTCTTTCTCAAATTTAATGAATGTTTCTTCGTTTTTTTGATCTAATTCTTCAATAGTTTCAAAATTAAAAACATTCATGTGATTTTTATGATCCATTGAAATGCCATTTAACCAATTGACGCGATCAAAGTAAATGAAATGAATGAATCTTAAAATGGATGCTTTAGTATCAATAATTTCTGGTGAATTTAAAAGTAAATATTGAAGCTTTTCAAAGTAATTATTTCTGTTTTCTGATGGAATTACAAAATTTTGATTTTTGTAAAATGCGTCTCCT
>RFNX01000598.1 GCA_009926905.1 Flavobacteriales bacterium | reverse complement strand
TCAGTTGTTTTTCTTTCACGGATTGAATCTTTCGTCCTCCTTTAATTCTGGAATCATCATGGCGATGAACCCAATAATGGTGGTGATTTTGTCCTTTTTTATTCTCAAAGAACGCATCACTTTAGTACGAACTTCTGGAATCATTTTAGGAGCTGCAGGTGCAATTTTATTGACATTCAAAGCCGCAACCATCAAAGGCGATTCATCCTTAGGCGATTTATTTTTGTTAATCAACGCGATGAGTTACGCGATTTACTTAGTGATTGCAAAACCTTTGATGCAGAAATACAAGCCTTTAACGGTGATTACTTGGGTTTTTACTTTCGGACTCGTTTTCGTTTTATTGTTTCCGCCAACCTTGCCACAACTGTTTCAAACGGATTTTTCAAAATTCAATTCAACCATCGTTTTAAAAGTAATTTATGTCATTGTCGGTGTGACTTTCTTAACCTATTTATTGACGATGTATGGTTTGAAGTACTTGAGTCCAACTGTTTCAAGTTCATATATTTACACACAACCAATTATGGTGATGCTTTTTGCTTTTTTATTCGCTTCACTGAATTGGTCAGATGATTATACAGGAACGATTACCTTTGAAAAAATCATTTATATGTTTGTCATTTTTACAGGCGTATATTTAGCTTCCCTCAAACGAAAAAACTCAAATTGATGAAAAATTCCTTGCTACTTTTAGGATGTATTTCCCTTTTTTGCACTCTATTTTCTCAGAAAAAAGTAATCGATCACACGTGCTACAACGATTGGAAACGCACTGAAAAACAACAAATTTCTACAAACGGAAATTGGGTGACGTATGAAACCGTTCCTGCGCGTGGCGATGGTTATTTGTATATCTATAATGTTAAAAGAGATGAACTGGATTCTTTTTATCGCGGAAAAGATGCCAAAATTGCTTTCGATGAATCATTCGTTGCGTTCAAAGTAACTCCCGGTTTTGACACCTTGCGAAATTGCGAATTGAAGAAAATCGATAAGAAAAAATGGCCGAAAGATTCGCTTTTTATTCGTTCGTTTGAGAACGATTCATTGGTGAAAGTACCGAAATTAAAAGAGTTTTCAATTGCGCCAAAAGGAAGCGTATTATTTTACACCACGGAAGACAAAAGTGTTGAGGAAAAAGTTGTGGAGAAAAAAAAGTGTTTCCTTTTCAAGAAAAAAGAACCTGCAAAAACAGAAGAAGTAAAGAGCGATGGCACTTTGTTTTATAAATGGACGAGTTTTCAAAATAAAGGACAATACATAAAAAATGTAACTGAATTCTCTGTTTCGGAAGATGGGAAATATGTTGCCTACATCAAACATTCAAAGGCGAAAAGCGATTCGTTTTCTTTGTCCATTTGTCCCGTAAATGACGAATATGGAATTGTAGAATTTCCTAAAAAGTCTGCTTATGAATTGCCAGTTTGGAATAATAGTTCAACGAAAATTGCTTTTTTGTCATCAGCGGATACCAATAAAACCAAACAATTTGACTTGCATTTGTACGACATCAAAACTGAGAAAGAACGCATATTTGGGGATACTTTAGAATTGGATTTTTCAAAAGAATTAGGAGTTTCAGAACACAGAACGCCCATATTTACAGACAATGGAAAGTACTTGTTTTTTGGCGTAAGCAAACGCGTCAAACCCGAAGTAAAAGATACGCTTCTGGAATCTGAAAAAGTGAAAGTGGACGTTTGGCATTATTTGGATCATAAAATTCAACCGCAACAATTGGTAGAACTGAAAAACACCAAGAAGAAAAGTGCAATTTATGCTTACAATATTGAGAACGATAAACTCGTTGCTTTGACTGACGATACTTTGCGTTCAAGTGTAGATAAGAAAATTGTTGGTGATTATTTACTTGCAACTTCCAACGAACGCTATGCCATTCAGGCGCAATGGAAAGAACCTGCTTTGGAAGATGTGTACCGCATTTCATTATTGACCGGCGAAAAACAACTCATTGCTTCAGCTGTAGCATTTGGTGGTGAATTGTCGCCAACAGGGAAATATTACAATTATTTCGATCCGCAAAAAGGTCATCATTATTTGAAAAATATTGAAACCAAGAAAGTTTCGTGTATGACCTGTACAGCAAACGAAGTAGTTTGGAAAGACGACATCAACGGGCAACCAACGGAAGCTGGACCAATTGGCGATTACGGGTATATAAAAGACGAAACACATTTTTTACTTCGTTCAGAATACGATGTTTGGACCTATGAAATTGCCACTGAAAGTTTGCGTTCACTTACTGAAAGAAAAGGGGAGAGGTTGAAAGTAAAAATGAACTTGGTGAAATGGTCAAGTGACAGTATTTACGTGGATTTGAAAGATGCGTATTAAAAGGATTTAACACCAAAACCAAAGGCGATCACTTGTATAATTTTATGACAAAGACGGTGAATTTGGCTTGCACGAGCTTTATTCAGGGGCTTTTAAACTAACAACAGTTTCAAGAAATGAAACGAAAAACAAAATCCTTTTACGCAGAATGACCGTATCTGAATATCCTGAAATTCGTTTGATGGACATGGATTACAAGAATGAAAAAGTGATTTCAAACACCAATCCGCAACAAAGTAAATACAATTGGGCGACAACAGAATTGGTGAAATGGAAAGCATACGATGGAACGCCCTTGGAAGGGATTTTGTACAAACCAGAGAATTTTGATGCTTCCAAAAAATATCCTTTGTTGGTGTATTTCTACGAATTGAATTCAGAATTTATTGAATTATTCAGCTCCCAAAGCTTCTGCAAGTGTTATCAATCCTACGGAATACGCGTCTGCAGGCTATTTCGTTTTTATTCCAGACATTCGCTACCTGCCAAAACATCCGGCAAAATCAGCGTTCAATTGCATCGTGAGTGGAACCGATTTCATCGTTAAAAATTATCCTGTTGATTCATCAAGATTGGGATTGCAAGGGCAAAGTTGGGGAGGCTACCAAACTGCACAATTGATCACGATGACCAACAAATACGCCGCGGCAATGGCAGGCGCACCCGTTGGAAATATGTTTTCAGCGTACGGTGGCATTCGTTGGGGAAGTGGTTTGAACCGTCAATTTCAGTACGAATCCGCGCAAAGTCGCATTGGAAAAACGATTTGGGAAGCACCAGAATTGTATATCGAAAATTCGCCCTTGTTTCATTTACCAAAAGTGAAAACGCCCTTGTTGATGATGCACAACGACAAAGACGGCGCCGTTCCGTGGTACCAAGGAATTGAAATCTACAACGGCATGCGTCGCTTGGGGAAACCATGTTGGTTATTGAACTACAACGACGACGACCACAACCTGACTAAAATGCCCTACAAAATGGATTTAAGTATTCGCATGCGCCAGTTTTTTGACCACTATTTACAAGGAAAACCAGCACCATCTTGGATGATAAACGGAATTCCAGCGATAGATAAAGGCGAAAAATTCGGTTATGAAACGGAGGGAGAATAGGAGCGAAGGGCTTTTGAAATTTAAGGTTTAAGGAAGTAGTTTTTTCATTTAGCGCCTGATCCCGCTATCCACTATATCTCCGACTTTCTCGCACACATTCTTCGCTCTCGATCTGTTTCTCACTCTAATTATCTGCTCTCTTTCTCCACTCTCATTTTGTTTAGTCGGAGGATGCCGTTTCTATCGGGGGCGTGGGGTTTTGGTTTTGAGACATCTATTTTTATATTTCAACTTAAATTAAGTCATCCCCCTTAGTCCCCCTTCAAAGGGGGAAACATCAATCTTACTTCGTAATAAATTGATTTTTAGAAGGTTAAGATTTAAAGCAAAGTTGAAAATAATAGCTTTTTCAGTGATTATAGTTGACCCACGAACTATTTCCCTCCTTGAGGAGGGACTAAGGGAGGTGACTTATTAAGTATCAAATAAAACATATCTATTTCCTTTCCACAAAAACTTTCCATAAATTTATGTATGCATTCCAATAATCATTACAACAAAAACCTAAAAGAATTTGCACGAGAACTTCGAACAGAAACTATTTCTAAAGCTGAAAAATTATTATGGAAAGCAGTTATATCAAGAAAGCAATCAGGTGAACGATTTTTGCGTCAGCGACCAATTGATAATTTCATAGTTGATTTCTTTGCTCCTGATTTAGGATTGATTATTGAAATTGATGGAAGTTCGCACGCGAACAAAGGAGAGTATGACTTTTATCGGCAACAAAAACTGGAAGGCTTAGGATATGTTATGATTCGATTTTCAGAAGGAGAAGTACTACAGGCTATTGGTTTGGTCAAGGAAAAGATTGATTATGCGATAGTTTGTTTGAAAAATGGGTAGTTGGGTTTGTTTTAAATTGTCATCCCCCTCGATCTCCGTCAGCTGACGGGGGAAACATCAATCTCACTTCGGAGTTGATTGATTTTTAGAAGTTAAGATTTAAAGCAAAGTTGAAAAATATAGCTTTGCAGTAATTTTAGTTGACCCACGAACTATTCTTCCTTGAGGGAGTTCGCCGCGGTTCTTGGATTAGACTTCTTCTCTTTTTTTGAAATTAATGATAAATTTTATTTCATACTAATCTAAGAACCGCTGACTAATCCGCTCTCATTCTCTGATTTCATTTTGTTTAGTTGGAGGACTTGTGCGACAACTGGCTTATGCCGTTTCTATCGGGGGCGTGAGGATTCCAATACAAACGTTTGATTTTAATTAAAGTTCAAATCTTAATAACTATAATTCGTCAAATTCAATATTAGTAATTTTTTCTTTTTCTAATATTTCTTTTACATCTTTTGTGCAAACCCTTATAGTAGTGCCCTTAAGAGTAAATATCCCAGACCCATCCCATGTATTCAAATCGAATTTAAGTTTTTCTTCATACCTATTCAACTTTTCTCTATTCAATATTTCACCTGCCATGGAGGTGAATTGAAAAACATAATATTTATCATTTGATTCATCTATTTCAATTGGAAAACACGTCCATCCTTTGACATTTTGTGTTTCCAATATGCTTTTAAATTTACTTGAAATAGCAAAGTGAATATGACTATTTGCAAAGCCAACTAAATCGAACCATTTTTTACCTGAATCAACAATAAATTTATTGTTAGAAATCATTGGAGAATCTAAAGGAATATGTTCAGATAACGAAAAATTTTGAGTTGTTAAAATTTGAATTGCACTTCTTTTGTAAGCATTACTTATTCTATAAAATTTCATAATTATTATCTACATCAATTTTTTTAAACATTCATTTCTTCTCCACCAAATCACTCAAATGGACACGCAACGCATTCACTGAAATACTGATTTCCCAAAAAGAAATACCTAAGGATATCAGCAACGACAACATGCTCAAACCGAATAAATACAAGGAAATTGTTTGGTATTCAAAGAACAATAACATCATTGAAAATACGGACAAGAACAGACACAAAACACCAAATAATTGCATGTAGCGAATGAGTGTAATGCGCAGATTTAAGTTTTGAATTTCTAGTAATATGCTTTTGTTTGCTTCTTCGTCGTAGTTCTTTTTCAGTCCACGAACAATGGATGCAATGGTTAGAAAACGATTCGTATATGCCAATAAAATCAAGGAAGTTGCTGAGAAAAGTAGGGCAGGAGTTTCAATTTGAAGTGTCATATATGGGAATTGAACACAAAAATAGACATAAAGGATAGTTTCTTGGGTAGCTTGTGAAGATTTAGCGTTTGTTATTATTTTGGTTCTAAGAAATAGATTCCATTCAAATCCATTACATTTATACTACCAATAACAATTTTTTGAACCTATTTTTTGATACTAAATATTCGTATGAGATTGCTGCGGATGTCGCTTCTCTGGAACAGTTTTTTGATAAAAAGTGCGAGGAAGTTATTTACAACGACTCATTGTTAGGGCATTCTGTAAAGTATCGTCTCAATAAAGCATATAAAGTGTATGAACTTGAATACATTCAAGCTGAAATATTAAGTAGTACGTTATTGCATATTCACTTGCTTTTCGAGTTGAAACCAGTTGATGAGC
Source organism: Flavobacteriales bacterium (assembly GCA_009926905.1). Classification (GTDB taxonomy): domain Bacteria; phylum Bacteroidota; class Bacteroidia; order Flavobacteriales_D; family Crocinitomicaceae; genus UBA952. The sequence goes on along the minus strand of RFNX01000598.1, from coordinate 1,504 downwards.
AAACCGTTAAAGTTGAGTGTGTTACAAAATATTGTGATGTTTCAAAATTGTTTATCGTTGCTTTCTTTGTGATTTTGTTTTTCGGTTCGATTATCTATTTTTTCAACTACCAAAAAGCTATAGATTTCAAGGTAGTATCAATTTTTACACTTAAAATATTAGCTGCATTCATAGCAAGTGTTGGCTACATTTTTTTGCAAATCAAATGGGATAAATTCGCTCACAAAGAAATCTTGGAAAAATTCATTAAAGAATTTGAAAAGCAAAAAGTAAATTGATCAAGCTCGTTTCCCAAGTTCAATCAATTCCAAATCCTTGATGCGATCGCCTTCGATGGTGAAACGTAAAATAGTTTTTACAGCGTGAAATCCTTTGAAACCGCAAGCGCCAGGATTCATCCAAAGCATGTTGAATCGTTTGTCCATTTGAACCAAAGTAATGTGAGAATGTCCACAAACAAAGAGTTTTGGCGCACCATTATTTAATAATTCTGCAAAAGCTGGTTTAGAATATTTTCCTGGTTTACCTCCGATATGTGTAATTAAAACGTCAACTTCCTCAATTTTGAAACGTAAAAATTCTTCTGTGTCCACTCGAATGACATGATCGTCAATGTTTCCCCAAACTGCTCGTGTAGGTTTAAAGGCTTTTAATTCGTCTAAAACTTCAATGCTACCAATGTCGCCAGCATGCCAGATTTCATCAACTTCTGCAAAATATTCTTTGATTTTTGGATCCAAAAAGCTGTGGGTGTCGGATAATAGGCCTATTCTTACCGCCATTTTTAATCGAGAATGTTTATAAAACCGTTTAACTGTCTAGGAGTATTCTCGCCATCAATTGTATATTCCAATGTCCATAGACACGTTCCGGCTTGAATGATACGTTGACCATTTTTGTCTAATTTGAAAAAATTAAACTGCTTGATGTCACTCAGCGTTTTCACTTCACACAATTTATTTCCCCATCTGCTGTAAACGACAAAATTTAATTCTTGCTTGAAATTACAGCTCGAGTTTAAGAGAATACTCCAATTTTCTTCGTGATTAATCGAAACATTTTTAGGAATTTGGACGCAAGAAATGCCTTTTTGCGCTTGAAAACTAAAACAAAATGAGAGGAATAGGAGTGAGAATATTTTTTTCATCAATACATGTCTAAAACTGCACAAACATTCGCTTTCGAGTGGTCCGCTACGCTGATTCCAATTTTTGAATATTCTGGATTCAAACAATTAATGCGGTGTCCTAAATTTGCCACACCGTGATCAATCAATAACTGAAAAGCGATGTGTTTTCCTGTATTCATGTCATACGCACAACATTCTGCAAATCTCCCAGTTGCACAATTTTTACGTTTGTGTCCCATGTAACCTGAAGCACCTTGTTCTGCAGCAAAACAACTTGCAAAATCTTGTAATTCTTCGTCATAAACAAATGGTTGCAAAGCTTCTTGTTCATTTAAATCATCAATTAATGACTCAATATTCGGAGAATCTTCCAAC
>RFNX01000266.1 GCA_009926905.1 Flavobacteriales bacterium | reverse complement strand
GGTTCATTTTAGAAAGCGTATCACTATTTCTCAACTTTAAAATTTGAATGTTCTGAAAACGATTATTATAATCTTTTTCTATTTGTTCTAATTTTGAATTGATATCTAAAAAAGAATTGTTTGTACTACATTCGTGGTTGTTCAAGCAACATTCCAAAATACAATTAAAATTAGAACCAAGGACAGTTTTAAGTTTTGCCTGTTTGCCTTTGCTAATTTTAATTTCACCTTTTTTATTTCTGAAAAAATCAGATAAGTTGTTAATTTCTTGAGCATTTACACTCACAATTAAACTAAAAAACAATAGTAATAATATGTTATTTTTCACTTTGGTATTATTTCGATGAGACAATTTATGGTGTATACAATTCTAGTTACCACCTATGATATTTGTATTTGGAAGCAGTTTAGCTATCGTTGCTAAATTGGAAATTTTATTACCTGTAAGGTATAATTTTTCTAATTGTTTCAGTTGACCTAATTCCTCCGGTAAGTAGGTAATTGAGTTACCTGAAAGGTTCAATGATTTTAAGTTCCAGAAAGAACCAAGAAGTGCAGGTATTTCTGTAAGTTCATAATTACTTAAATCTAAACTCAATACTTCATCTGGGCTTAATAATTTACCTTTCAACTTGTTATAAAGTGGCTCTAATTCTTTAGTAGCTACATCTAAAATTTTTTGATCTTCTGAACTAAATTCAACACTAGAATTATTTAAATAAGCTTCAATTGCAATGTCTTTTTTTAATGACTCATCTGCATAGCTTAAGGAATATTGATCTTCCTTAAGGGCTTCAAGAACCACTTCTCTGTCTTTTTTTAATGATTCATCTGCGTATTCTAAAGCTAAACCATTAGCTTTTACCGCTTCCAGAACTACTTCTCTGTCTTTTTTAAAGGATGCATCTGCGTATTCTAAAGCTGAACCTTCTCCTTCTTCCTTTACTGCTTCAAGAACAACTTCTCTGTCTTTTTTTAATGACGCATCTGCATATTCTAATGCACGCCCATATTCCTTTACTGCTTCAAGTACAATTTCTCTGTCTTTTCTAAATGATTCATCTGCGTATTCTAATGCCTGCCCATCATTCTTTACTGCTTCAAGTACAATTTCTCTGTCTTTTTTAAAGGATGCGTCTACGTATTCTAAAGATGAACCAGCATTAGTTTTTACCGCTTCCAGAACTACTTCTCTGTCTTTTCTAAATGATTCATCTGCGTATTTTAATGCATACCCATTAGCTTTTACCGCTTCAAGTACAAATTCTCTGTCTTTTCTTAATGATTCATCTGCGTATTTTAATGCAGACCCATTTTCCTTTACTGCTTCAAGAACTACTTCTCTGTCATTTTTTAATGACTCATATACGTATTCTAATTCATATCCATCTTTCTTTACGGCGTCAAGTGCCTCCTGTCGTGAATAATATTTAGTTTGAGCTTGCGAAACTCCAAATGTGAGCAACATTGTTGCTATGAGAAGAATTTGTTTCATTTTGTTTTATTTTTAATAAGTTCCAACTTTCTTGGCTTTTCGACACTAGACATTGATTATTGCAATTTTCTAACAGTTTAGTTTTTTGCAATTATTTATTACTTCTTCTTTAGAAATCATTGGTGGTTCGGTAAATTGAGTTGCAAGTAATAATCCTTTATCTTCAACTTGTTTTACAATTTTATTCCAAGTATCAACTATCTCAACAGTTGTATAATTTCTGCCTCCTTGCCCATTAATACCTTGTCTTTGTCCATTGGATATTATTCCTGGTAATGTGATAATTGGTCGTTCAAACATAGATTCTTCAAGGTTTTCATTATTGAACTTTAGCGAGGGAACAAAAGAAAATATGTCATGATGTGATTTTTTGTCTCGAAAAGTAATTCCTTTATAGTGTTTGTAGCAGTCGTTTATAAGATCACAATTAATCTCTACACATGAATTTTCACAGATTAATGGGTGTATTGAAGCATGGTAAAAGGCATTTTTTTTCTTGTCATTTAAAGTTTCAATGGTTTCTCTATTGTATGCTGTTCCATTTTCTGGAACAACAAATAAAGTATCCAAAATAAAATTACCTGCTTTATTAGAACCAAATAAAATCAATGAATTGGGTTCTAAATTTCGCAAACCTTGATACTTTTTTTGACCACATACCATATATTGAAAAAATTCACCAAAAACATTCGGGTCTGTATTTTGACAGCATTTTTCATTCGTATCTAAAAAAGGTCGGTTTAGATATTTCGGAAAATTCCCAACTAAATTTGGTAAGCGTTCAACACAGGATTGTGGCTCCCATTCCCCCCAAAACGTTAAACAGGCTTCTTTTTCTTCACCTTTGGAAACATATTTTCCTGGTGATACTAAAAATTTTCTTTTGTGAGCCTTGGTACAATTCCAAGGTATTATATTAGAGTTACTTGGCGGTACCGGCTCTAATCCTGGATGCAAAAATTGAATTATTCTAGGCATAGAATTATAATTTGAAACTTTGGTTAAAATTGGATTTGTGTTTTAAAGCCCTTATGCAATGAACAGAAAACTCAATTACCTTATCCCGCGAGTTACTGTAATCACTGACCTAAAAACGTCTTATCTTAAAACGTCATAGATTAGTCCCCCTCACACATAATTCTATTGCGTTGTTTAAGTGAAAAAGC
>RFNX01000074.1 GCA_009926905.1 Flavobacteriales bacterium | reverse complement strand
GGCTTACATCGCAAAAGGAACATTGTTTCCAATAACACCCGTGCGAAACGGTTAGCTTGTTCCATCTTTTGTCGGTCCACATGCGGTGCATTGGGTTCACTACATCTAAAAAAGAAACGTACTTTTCGAAAGGTAAATCAACGTAACTCGGCGCCGGTAAATTTTCGTGGTGAAAAATCTTATTGGGAATTTGATTTTTATAAACCACCCGATTGTTTTCCAACGCGAACGTTCGTTCCAACTCGTTACTACTGATTTTTCCTTCAATCAACTGCAACATTTTTAAAATCGGTCCTTCACCATCGTCTAACGAAATAAAATCTAGGTAATTAAAAATGCGCGTATCTTCCAAACTTCTCAATTCCGTATTGCAATAGCCGCCACCAAAAGCAATGTAAATTTCTGGATAAAAATCTTTTATAAATTGCGAACACCTCAACGCAGCAAACAAATTACCAGGAAATGGAATTGTGAACCCCACTAAATTCGGTTCATACAAAAGAATTTTTTCTTCTAAAATCCGCAGCATTTCCTCTTCAATTAGCGTTGGTTCGTAGTGTAAAAATTCATCAATTTGATTGAAACTACTGGCTGATCGTGCGATTTGTTCTGCATATTTTGTGAAAGCGAAAAACTCATCAATGTTGGCTTGAATAAAGTCTCCAATTTCTTCTATAAAAAGCGTCGCATAATGTTTTGCTTTGTCAATGATTCCAATATCACCTTCCGCCCATTTAATTGCTGTGTTCACCTTCGCTAATCGGTGTCCATTGGGTAAAAAACCGGGTTCTGCAATTTTAAGAGCCGTTTCTAAATCTTGTTTTTGTAAAAATTGAATCACTAAGTCAACTCGTGCAATGTATAACTGCTTCATTTTCTTGACACCAGGAAAAAAATTACTTCCAGCGTATTTAGCTTCCTTAAAAAGCTGCACCAAAAAATCACTCGTAAACACTGAAGTAAACAGCTCAATACTTAAGTCGCAATGTGAAACTGAAACCTCATATCCCTCCAAAAAGCCTTTCAAATAAGAAGTTGCAGGATAAGGAGTGTTTAGCTGTGTAAATGGCGGCGTTATGAGAAGTAACTTAGTTTGCATGTGCAAATATAACCAAGATGGAGGCTTTTTTGAGAAACAATTAGAAAACGAATTCAAGATAAATAAAATGTAATTATTGTTTGGTTTGCATATATGAAAAGACAAAATTTAAACGCTTGTTGATTGACTTATTCTAGACATCGTTTTGCAACAAATTCAATTAGCCTTCAATGAATTGTAAAATAAATGTTACATTAGATTTGCGAAACAAAACTGCAACTATCTAACCAAATTAGAAGATGTTGGGAAGATTTGTAGAGTGAATAAATAAGTTAGCAGACATTATATGATAAAACTAATTTCATTTTTAAACTTCTCAATTTTTATGTTGATTATTGCTTCTTGTAGTGAAAATGAATTGTCAATTAAGCCAAAAATTCAAATACCCAAATTGACAATAC
>RFNX01000384.1 GCA_009926905.1 Flavobacteriales bacterium | reverse complement strand
CTCAATAGCATCAACACAAGATGTTTTTCAACAACAAGCTATTTCAGAAGCATTAAAAAAATGCAATTGCGATATAATTGTGGAGCCGAGATTTGAATCTATTAGAAAAGGTAAACAAACAACTACTTCTGTTACTGGTTATCCCGGTTATTATATAAATTTTAGACCGATGACCTTAGAAGATACAACCTTCTTGAAAATCGCAAATTCAACTTTGGATAAAACAAAAGCGAAAGAAACTACGCTCGGTAAAAAACGAAAAATTGGTCCTATTATAATTGCTTCATTGGGGGGTGTTGTGCTTTGGGCGTTGTTATTAAGTTCCCTAAACTGAAAACCAAAATCATACCGACTATGTCACATAATGTCGTATTTGATAGTATTGAAGGATATGTCAGCATTATACCCAAAAGGTTTTTGTGTTAAGAATTTTAATTGTTTGATGGTATAAATCTAACTGCAAAACTCTTGAAATGGACTTGGTGTAAATAGTGGCTTCCACGTTTGTTGCGCGTTTTTACCTGCCTTTGGTAGTTCAATAAAAAACGCTTATTTCTTGATATATAACGTTTATCCAATTTGCTCAACGCTGGCTAAACCGCTTTTTTGTTTTGGGGAAAAAGAGTGAGATTTATAGGGTAAAATATAAACTCTAATAAGAAAAAACTATGGCATTAATAAAATGTAGCGAATGTGGACGTGAAGTTTCTGATAAAGCACTCAGTTGCCCAAGTTGCGGTGCACCTGTTGCAAACAAAATAATTTTAGAATCAGACACTCCAACAAGTGTTAAATACAATTCAGAAGCGGATAACTTTTCAGGCACAATGAACTTGCTTGTTAAATTAGCGATGAGAGCTATTCAAGAACATGGATGGACTCTTGAGAATGCAAATGAAAATATCGGACTAATTACATTTAAAACAGGTATAAGTTGGGGATCATGGAGTGGGGTATCATGTTCTTTAAATATTACTGAAGTTTCACCTTACACTTTTCTCATAACGGGAACTGGTAAACAAAATATTAGTGGTGGTCAACTCCTTGCCATAAATATTGGAAATGAAGCCCAAAGTAAAGCAAGAAAAGCAATAGAAACAATGAAAAAACTTGCTAAAAACTAAAATATTTTCAATGAAAACACAACTAAAAATTTTATACTTCTTATTGTTTATTTTACTTACTTCATGTAACAATATGAGTATTGACCAATTGCAAAATGAAGTTCTAAATGACATAAAAGCAAAAATTGAAGATCAAGGTCAAGACATTCAGGTGCAATCTTTCGTATTAACTCATGTTTCAGCGAATGAATACGTTGGTGTTTTGGAAACACTGGAAAACGGACAGCTTTTCACTTACAATGTAAATGTTATTTCAGATGGAAAGTCATTTGTTTGGGAAATTCCTTCTTCTGAACTTTCACGTGATGGCACTGAGTCTCAAACAAATCAGGAAGAAGCATATTCCGATGAATCTTATGAAGAAACAGATTCTTATCAAGAAGAAGACCATAGAAATATGACCGAGGCTATGGAAAATATTAGCGACCCAACTTATTGTAGTCTTTGCAAAGGAACTGGAGTTGAAGAAAATAGAGCTAGGGGCATGGGGCTTGGTGATGATGAGTATGGTAGAGTTTGTCCTATGTGCAATGGCACTGGAAGAAAATCTTATTAATTAAAACACGGTTTATGAGTGAAAGCGCAATCAATTTAGTAATAGTATTTATTTGTTTGTCATTAATTGCAATCAATATTCTTTTCTATTATTCCTTACAAACTACAATGAACCTTGTCAGTGATAAAAACCGACAAATGCCGGGTTCTTATGTTTGGTTTAATTTAATTCCAATTTTTGGATTTTTTTGGCCACTCATTTTTAATGCTTCATTGGCAAAATCAATTGAAAATGATTTAAAAGATAAAGGTTCAGATGAAAAGGTAAACCTATATCCGGGAACTATTGTTTATCCGATTTCATTTTTATTTCTGACTAACCTTACTTATTCTTCTTATACAACATTTTCCAGCACTTTAAATTATGGAACGCTTTATTTGTCTGCGTTATTCCTATTTTCAAGCCTCTATTTCTGGCTTGTTTTCTGGAGACAAATTATTCGATTTAAAAAGATTATTCAAGGTCGACAAGTCATAAGTACTCCTGAATCAAGATATTCTATTGTTTTGGTAGCAGTAATTTTAGCAGTGCTTTTTTTAGGAGGATATTTGTATAAAGAATATGTTTTAGACGCCCAACAAAATATGGATAGTTATGATTCAAGAAGTACATTATTTAAATCAAATGTTTCTGATATTTCTCAACAAAAATTGGCAGATGAAAATCAGACCTCAGATTTAAGTGAACAATCTTCAAATGAATTCAAAGGCACAAAATTATTTAAGTTAATGGACAAAATAAAGGCAGATTTTAATGGAGATGGATTTTTGGACCAAGCTTTTTTTAAAAAAGAAAACGGAACTTCTGGGATAATCATCAAACATAGCAATACAAACGAAGTTGTAAGAATAGGGTTTGGTAGAAGTTTCTCGAGTTGGCCAGATTTTGATTGTAATTGGGTTGACAATTGGGGACTAATTCAAGACAATAAAACTTACGAGATAACCTTCACGGAAGACGGTGATATTTTGGGAAGTAGAGACGTTAGACTTCAAAACCCTTCTATTGTATTAGGTGCAGATGGTGCTGGAGGCGGAGTAATAGCATTTTTAAATGGTAAATATGTGTGGATAAATCAATCCTGTTGAGATTAATTTTAACAAAATAAAATAAAACAAACTCCAACATCGTCCCATCCAATTTCGAAAAAGCGAACCACCGTTTTCCGATGTCCTTCAACGATGCGCCAATATTGTACAATTCCTTTTGGTCGATGATGAGAAAGCGATCATGAAAATTGAACCAAATTAGTCATTTTTAATTGAAATAAAAGCAATAAAACAGTACAAATCATCCAATCAATTACTACATTTGTACCAAATTTTATAGATGGTTGTTAGAGATATACAGGATTTACTTCACTATTATGGTCAGCAATTTCGGTCGGTGATGCTTGTTGGTCCGAGGCAATCGGGAAAAACTACGCTTGCAAAAATGGTGTTTCCAGCTAAGAAATATGTTTCGTTAGAAAACCCCGATGAAAGAAATTTAGCATTGAGTGATCCAAAAGCTTTTTTGAACCGCTTTCCAAGCGGAGCCATTTTGGATGAGGTACAACGCGCACCAGAATTATTGAATTACCTGCAAGAAATTCTAGACAATACGACAGAAGACGGTCTTTTTATCTTAACAGGTAGCAACAATCTTTTACTTCAAGAAAACGTAAGCCAAACCTTAGCTGGTCGAATTGGAGTGTTGGATTTATATCCATTGAGTTATCACGAATTACAAAATCAAGATAGACAGTACACTTTGAATGAGCTAATTTTAAGAGGTTTTTACCCTGAAATTCATCAAAAAAACAGAAATCCTGATTTGTGGTATCAATCGTATGTGCGCACTTATGTCGAGCGAGATGTCAGGCAGCTAAAAAATATTGATAATGCAATGCTATTCTTTAAATTTCTTCGTCTTTGCGCAGGAAGGGTTGGTCAAACTGTGAATCGGAGTGCCTTGAGTAATGAATGCGGGATTGATGTTAAAACAGTTGATTCGTGGTTGTCTATTTTGGAAAAAACCTTTGTAATTAAAATGCTCCCTACTTACTTCAATAACTTTAACAAGCGGTTGGTTAAAACACCAAAACTTTACTTTGTAGATACTGGTTTGGCATGTTCCCTGCTATCCATTAAAAAAGAAAGTGAACTTGAGGTGTCACATTTTAGAGGAAGTTTGGTTGAAAATCTGATTATTATGGAATTTGTGAAGAACAATGCTAATCTCAATCTTGGTCATCAATTCTATTTTTGGAGAGATAACAAAGGCCTTGAAATTGATTTAATCATTCAGTCTGCCAATCAATTGGTGGCAGCAGAAATTAAGTCTGCTCAAACATTTTCATCTGATTTCGTTAAAGGTTTAAAGAAATTCAATGCATTGTCAGGTGAAAAAGGTGGTGTATTAATTTATGATGGTGAAATGGAATTTACGTCACAGGAATTGATTAAAGTTGTTAATTGGAAAAGTGCTTTGATTAATCTTCATGTAATTTAGATAAAACAAACTCCAGCATCTTCCCATCCAATTTCGAGAAGGCAAACCATTTTTTACCCAAATCCTTTAAGGATGCGCCAATATGATACGATTCTTTTCGGTCGATGATGAGAAATCGGTCGTGACTATCGCGAAGTTCTCTGATTTGAATGAGCGGATATTGGCTGTTGTGTCTTTCGATATCGAGTTGTAAAATACGTGAAACCGATTTTGTATAAATGATAGCTTCTACGTTCGCTCTGCGTTTACTTAATTGTGACAAGACAGATTCATCAATGTAATTGTCAATCAGAATAATTTCTTGTTTCGCTGAACGAATAATTCGTGACATTAACTCGTATGCATCAAAGATTTGTCCGTCGAAGAAAACGCCTTGTGTTGGTAAAAGATTTTTTTCAAGAGCTGAAAATAGATTTTCAAACTTTTGGTCAGACTCGATTAATTTTCGCTCTACTCCTTCAATTCTTTGAATTAATCCAGAATTTCTGTTTATTATTTTACGCATTTCGACAAACGCATTAATAATTTGAATACTCATATGAACTGCAACCTCACTTCTCAAAACAGCTGATAACATTGCAACACCTTGCTCAGTGAAAACAAATGGATTATTACCAGAATGTTTCCAACTTTCAAACCGGTCGCAAATTGCGACCAGTTCAATCTTTTCCTTATTGTTTAATTGAAACCTAAAGTTTTCTGGAAATCGTTCAATATTTCGTTTTACTTGTTCATTTAACCGCTTGACTTCAACTTTGTATAAATCAGCCAAATCACGATCAATCATTACTTGTATTCTTCTGATTGTAAATATTTTCGCTTGTAAATCTTTCTTTAGTAGTTCTTGCATAACCTTAATTTTCACTTTAAGTTATGAAATATTATTCTTTCTTGAAATATGAATTAATAGAAATTTTTCAAGAAAAAGTGCGTTTTTTAGTATTTAATAAATCCTCAAAAATGATTTTGACCATAAACAACTCAATAAAAAATTCATTCAATCACGTACTTTCACCCCAAAGGAAACCACAATACAAACGTCGTTCCTTTTCCAACTGAACTTTTTACATCTATTTTACCGTGATGGGCTTCAACGATTAATTTAACGTAATATAAACCAAGCCCGAAACCTTTGACGTTATGAATATTTCCAGTTGGAACACGATAGAATTTATCGAAAATCATTTTAAGGTTTTCTCGTTTGATGCCAATTCCGTTGTCTGTAATTTCGATGGTTAAGCCATTTTTCTCGTTGCGTGTACGAATTTGAATATCTGGTTTTTCAATGCAATATTTCACTGCATTGTCGAGTAAATTATAAACCACATTCGTCAAATGCACAGGGTCAGCTTGAATACTAAAAGTGGATGCCTCTGTGAAAAGCGCTATTTTACCTCCTTGTTGCGACTGATTAAACTCAAAATTCTCCTTCACTTCGGCTAATAATTCATGTACATCAAATTGCTCTTTGTTCAGAACAACTTGATCTTTATCCAATTTGGCAACATTCAAAACGCGCTCCACTTGATTCTCTAAACGCTTGTTTTCTTTGTAAATGATTCCTGCATATTTTCGAACTTTTTCAGGGTCGTCATCATTCATTCGCATTAACATTTCACTCGAAAGACTGATGGTAGAAATTGGTGTTTTGAGTTCGTGTGTCATATTATTTATGAAATCATTTTTGACTTCTGAAAGACGCTTTTGCCTGAAAATAATGGCTAAACTGTAAGCGAAAAACACCAAAACCAAAAGTACAATGATTGAAATATAAATCCAAGGAGAAATGAAAACAGTGGGTTCAATCGGTTTTGCTTTTACATTGGGAAAGAAAACAGTGAAATAATGTCCATCTTTCTTTAACCGCAGTTTTGCTGAAGTTAAACCAGGAATAGTTTCATTGACAGACAAATAAAGTGAATCTTTGGTGAATTTGATGAGATTACTAAAAACCAATGTGTCAGTGAAACAATCGTAAATCCCATACACAAAATCTTGGTGAATGTTTTGGTTATAAAGTGCTTTTTTAAGTAATGTTTCTAAGTAAAATGGTTGTAATTCTTCGCTGATGTCAATTGTAAAATGATTGGTTCTCAACTGTTTAACAGCGCCGTATTTATCTGAATAATCATCCGTTTTTTGAGAAATAATATTCAAAACATTAATAAATGCAATATGCGCTTGTTCAGAAAATTCCTTGATATTGAGGCTGTCCTCTTTCTCTTGAATCGCAATGTTCTTGGCTTGCATTTCCATCGTTTTGCGCACCCAAACCAATTGCACAATTAAGATACTAACCAATGAAAGCACTCCTAAAATTACAACGGCATTGATGGTCCTACGATTCATAGTTAGAGGTTATGAATGTCTAGTCTAAATTTCATCATTTTCTATTGAGATATCTTTTCGATTCATTTTTTTGATAGTCATTAATCCATCAATATGTTCGTGTAAAGTTGGATCTATATAGTTCAACATCGGGTCTAAAATAAAATCAACACCTTCTCTCCTTGCAAACTTAGCTGCAGGTACAAAATCACTATCTCCAGCAATAAGAATAATTTGATCAACTTGTTCTTTAAATGCAAGAGAAGCTATATCTAATCCTATTTTCATATCGACTGCTTTTTGATTTAATGGAAATTCAATATCATTTTCAGTTAAATCTTCAATCTTTAATTTCCCATTAATTAAAGCTTTAGTATGCTTTGGTCTAATAATCCAATCTTTTGAACTATTCTTCAAAAAACCAAGTCTTAAAGCAATTTTCCTCTGTTTTTTTAGCTCATTAAATAATGTATGTCGAAATTTATATTGAGGTGTGTTTTTAAAACTAAAAGATTTATTACTTATTGGATTATGCGAATCTCCATCATAAGGATTAGCGTCGTAATAAAAAATTCTATATAAATCTGTTGAAGGAAGATTATATCTAACCCTGTAATTGTTGATTTTTTGAATGTGTTTAAAACAATATGAAACAAGATTTTTAGCCATTAATTCTGGTGAATCATCTTGTTCAAATCCTTCAATATATTTATATCTTCTGATAAAGAAACCTCCATCAACTAAAATAGCTGTTTTCATAATAAGAAAAAAAAAGTCCAAAGTCAGATTTTGTCGTTATTAATCCTTTAAACTAAACAATTTAAAGGTGACAAAGCTGCACATTGGACATTATTAAAACAAAGATATATATTTTTCGAAAACAAAATAGTTAAATTATTATATAATAGTTCCAGCAGCGACTGTATTATTGGTGTTATCATTGATTAAAATAAATGCACCAGTTTTACGGTTTTTTGAATAGGAATCGAAACTTACTAATTCAGCAGTTTTAATGTTCACTTTACAAAATTCGTTCAAGTGGATTTCATCGGTTTCTTCTGTAGAATCTAAAGTGTGAATGTCGATTTTTCCTTCAATAGATTTGATTACTGCTTTAGTTCTAAAACTATTTTGTTGCAATAACAATTTTTGTCCTTTTTGAAAAGGTTTATTGTCCATCCAGCAAATCGTAGCTTCCAATTCGTTTGAAACTTCGGACAACTGATTCTCTAAAACAAAGGTACTACCTCGACTAATGTCTAAATCATCTGTTAAATGTAAAACGATAGGTTCGCCAGCATTTGCTCTAGCAACCTCAGCTTCAAACTTTTCGATTTTTTCAATTGTCGTTACTTGATCAATAGGAAATACGCGTACTTTATCTCCTTTTTGAATTGTTCCACTTAAAAGTTCACCAGCATAACCTCGGTAATCATGCAATTCTTGTGTTTGTGGACGAATGACATATTGCACTTGGAAGCGCATTTCATTATTTGTTTCCTCTTGGGGGATTTCAACATTTTCAAGGAAATCAAACAATGTTTCTCCTTTGAACCAAGAAAAGTTATCAGATTTGTTTACTACATTTTCACCTGTCAAAGCACTTACAGGAATGAATGAAATTTTCTTTAAACCTAGAGGTTGAGCGAAAGCCAAATAATCAGATTTTATTGCTTCAAAAACTGATTCATCGTAGTTTTTTAAATCCATTTTATTGACACAAATCAACAAATGGGGAATTTCTAAAATACTTGAAATAATACTGTGTCGTTTTGTTTGGTCCGTAATTCCATTGCGCGCATCAATTAAAATAATTGCCAAGTCAGTATTGGACGCACCGGTAAACATGTTACGAGTGTATTGCGCATGACCAGGTGTGTCAGCAATGATGTATTTTCGTTTGTCGGTAACAAAATATTTGTAAGCAACATCAATCGTAATTCCTTGTTCTCGTTCAGCACGCAAACCGTCTGTCAATAAAGCTAAATCAATGTCTGCGTTTTCTGCTCTCGCTTTGCTTTGTTTGGTCAACGTATCGATAATATCCGTCGAAATTGAATTGCTATCATACAACAAGCGTCCGATCAATGTGCTTTTGCCATCGTCAACGTTTCCTGCTGTAAAAAATCTTAGTAGTTCCATAATTAATAGTTGATAACTGAAAGTTGAGAACTGAAAGTTTGACCTCGTTTTCAACTTTCCTCTTTTCGTTTTCAGTTTTCAGTTTCTCAAAAGTACCCCCCTTTTTTTCGGTCTTCCATCGCAGCTTCGCTGAGTGTGTCGTCCATTCGGGTGGCGCCTCGTTCGGAAATTTTTGTTTCTTTTATTTCTTGTATGATGTCATCAACTGTGTAAGCTTTCGATTCAACTGCTGCTGTACAAGTCATGTCTCCAACTGTTCTATAACGAACGTTTCTTTTCACAACGATGTCTTCCGGTTCAATTGTTACAAATTCGTTGGTGTTCATTAATTGTCCTTGTGTAGTCAAAATGCACTCGCGTTCGTGTGTAAAATAAATCGACGGAAGATCAATTTTTTCGCGTTTGATATAGTTCCAAACATCTAATTCCGTCCAGTTTGAAATTGGGAAAACACGTACATTCTCTCCTTTATTAATTTTTCCATTGTAAATATTCCACAATTCTGGACGTTGTTTTTTAGGATCCCATTGTCCAAATTCATCACGGACTGAAAAAATTCGTTCTTTCGCTCGTGCTTTTTCTTCATCACGACGCGCACCACCAATACACGCATCGAATTCAAATTCTTCGATTGTATCTAATAAAGTGTATGTTTGAAGTGCGTTTCTACTTGGAAATTTTCCTTTGCCATCTACTAATTTTCGTGATTGGATGGTATCTTCTACTTTTCGAACAATCAATTTTTCGCCAATTTTTTCAGTTAAGGCATCACGAAAATCGAGCGTTTCTTTAAAATTATGACCCGTATCTATGTGTACTAACGGAAATGGAAATCTTCCTGGTCGAAATGCTTTAAG
>RFNX01000508.1 GCA_009926905.1 Flavobacteriales bacterium | reverse complement strand
CTTTACTCCTAATTCCAAAGATAAATTATACAATGTATTTGAAATTGCAACCATTCCTCCCTTTGGCATAACAGGTCCAACATTCAATTCCAAATGGGAAATTATGTTTAACATGCCTGGTGTTTTGTAGGGACTGCTACCATTGTAAGTTGCAAAACGATCAAAAATTTTAACTGTTTTTGGATTCTTGAAGGTTTTAACATTTACCTTATGCATTGACTTTGCAATTCCATATTTGAATAATCGACTGATGGCTTTCCAAAACGATTCATTGAGCCAATGTTTTATGCGATGTAAAGAAACTTCAATAAAAACAGGATAGACAGCTTTGTAATTTTTTTCTTGGTTAGCCAAATAATTTTCAACCGTTTCTTTATTCTCTCCAAGTTCCTTTTCAAAAAGTGATGCAGCATTTTCACCTCCGGGATGAAGCGATAATTTTTGACCGTCTTGAAAAAAATAACGAAAGGATTCTTTTAAATGTGAGTATTGAAAAAAACTTTTTTCTTTTCCGCACAAGGCTACCAATTCATCCACTAAATGAGGCTCTGTGCAAACGGAAGGTCCCATATCGTAACGAAAATCGCCCACTAAAATGGAATTTACCTTTCCGCCTGGAAAAGGATTGGATTCAAAGACATCCACTGTAAGTCCTAGTTTTGCCAATCGAATTGCTGTAGCTAATCCACCAACACCTGAACCAATAATTATTGCTTTCATTCTATAAATTCTAGTTTAATAACAACTCTTCACCTGAAAGGTTTATCGGCAAAACGATAGTTACCTCAACGGTTTCATTGATTTCAACAATATCGAAAGAAAAATCAGATTTGTACTGCAAGCCTAATCGCTTTTTAAGATTAGAAAGTCCAATTCCTAAATCTATTTTATCTTCTAATTTACCCGAGTTGATTACCCTAATTTCAAAATGGTTGTTGATTCGTTCAACTGATATGGAAATTTTCCCCCCTTGAATTAATTTAGAAATGCCGTGTTTTATAGAATTTTCAACTAATGTTTGTATCGTGAAAGAAGGAATCATTATTTGATTGCAAGCTTCTCCTATTTCATGGGTTATTTCCAATCGTTCTTCAAAGCGAATTTTCTCCAATTGTAAATAGGCGTCAACTAATTCTAATTCTTTTTCAACACTTACTAATTTCACACCATTTAATTTTAGGGTCGATCTCAATAAATTTGACAATAAGTTAATTGCAGCTTTTGCTTTATCAGGTTCCGTTTCAACCAAGGCGCGAATCGCATTTAAGGAATTAAACAAAAAATGAGGATTTAATTGCGAACGCAAGTTTTGAAGCTCGAGTTCAATTTGTGTTTTTGTGAGTAAAATATTATTGATTTCTTTTTTTCGTGACTCTTCAAAGAGCAGAAACGTGAAATAGATGGTACACCAAAGAATAAACACGACAAAAATTGAAATGACATTTAAAAAAAGTGAGAGTGATTTCCAGTCTGTGAAAGATTGGTATAAAATGGAAGCAAACAATTTGGCGATAAGTGTATAAAGAACGGAAACGATAAATGTTGCCGCAAAAATGCGAATAGCCAAAATTCCTCCGTTAAAATGAAAATAATTTTTTCTTAGAAAAAATAAACGTAATTGATTGCTGAAAAAAATGCCCAGCCCTACCGAAAAAATCAAATTAGTTAGCACAGTTCCTTTTACAATTCCATTGGTTTTCATTGCTGCCAAATACAATAATGCTCCATATAAGAACCAACCTAAAAACTGCAAAATCCAATAAACTGTCTTTTTTCTTTTGATTTCCATAAGTGCTACTAAGTTACTTTGAATTCTCGAAATGATTCATTTTTTACTTTTTGAAGGCAATTACATGCTCTTAATCCTTGCGATTATTAACAAATATGCCCTTTTTTCAACATTTATTAAGTTTTTTATCAATTAAATAAAGTTTCGCAATGATATTCCGATATATTTGTTGTGATAAAAAAATTAATTAACTCATTAAAACAAATTACTATGAACAAAGCGGAATTAATCGACGCTATCGCAGCTGAGTCTGGATTATCTAAAGCTGATTCTAAAAAAGCATTAGATGCATTTGTATCAGCTACAACTGGTGCATTAAAAGGTGGTGACAAAATCTCTTTAGTAGGATTTGGTTCTTTCGACGTTTCTAAAAGAAGCGCACGTAACGGACGTAACCCTAAAACTGGTGCAGTTATCGAAATCGCAGCTAAAAACACAGTTCGCTTCAAAGCAGGTTCAGACCTTTCTTCAAGCGTAAACTAATCAGAAAATATTTTTGATGGAAGAGGTTTCTTTGGAAGCCTCTTTTTTTTGTCTAATAAATTCTGGAACAATCCTAAGTTGCTGATTGCTTCTTGATGATTTTCCAAAATAGACCAGGGAAAAATCGTTTTAAAGTAACCGCTTTAATTTCTTTATTTCCAATTAAAACTTCGCGTTTTCGATTTTGTAATCCGATTAATAATTGTCGCACACATTCTGAAACCGACATTCCTGTTGCTTGATTGTGATCCATTTCTCCGTGTCGCTCGCCCTTCCCTCCTATCGCGTTGGTCGAAATAGGTGTATTTATTTTCCCTGGACAAGCAATTGTTACTTTGATTCCATTGTGTTCTTCTTCCAAAGCTAAACTGTCGTAATAACCGTGCAAAGCGTGTTTTGAAGCTGAATAAGCCGAACGTAAGAAGAAACCAAATTTCCCAGAAATACTACTGATTACTAAAAATTGTCCTGATTTTTGTTGTTGCATATAGGGCAGAACCGCTTTTGTTAAGGCAATATTACCGAAAAAGTTAATTTCCATTATCTTACGATTCACTTCCATTGACGAGTCAGAAGCTGTCGCACGTTGGCTGATTCCTCCGTTATTTACCAAAATATCTATGCGACCAAAATGAGCGATTACTTGCTTTGCCAATTCTTCAAAATTACTTGAATGTTCCAAATCCAAGGGTAAAACCAGATGATATTCACTATTTTTCAACTCAGCTTTCAGTTTCAAAAGTTCATTTTCATTTCTTGCTGAAAGCACCAATTTCGCACCTTGATTCGCCAATTGAACAGCCGTTTCTTTTCCTATTCCTGAGGAAGCACCAGTAATCCAAACGATTTTTTGATTGTAATATTGATTCGCCATACTTGCGCAAATATACGATGTAACTCCTTATCTAAACAAAAAAAGAGGTATTCACGAATGAACACCTCTTCTCAATTTATATTGAAATTATGAGCTTATGCTAGTACTTTCGGAGCTGCTGCTAAAATTTCAGCACTTGTTTCTTCTGCAAATTTCTCGAAGTTAGCAACAAACTTACTTGCAAGGCTATTTGCAGTTGCATCGTAAGCTGCTTTGTCAGACCAAGTATTACGTGGGTTCAACAATTCGCTTGGTACATCTTCGCAAGAAGTTGGGAATTCTAAATCAAAAATTGGTAATTTCTCGAATGTTACGTCGTTTAATTTTCCAGTTAATGCTGCTGTAATCATTGAACGTGTGTAAGACAATTTCATTCTGCTTCCTACACCGTAAGCACCACCAGACCATCCTGTGTTAATCAACCAAACTTTGATATCAGTTCCTTCTAATTTATCACCTAATAATTTTGCGTATTTTGCAGGGTGAAGAGGTAAAAATGCAGCACCAAATCCAGCTGAGAATGTTGTAGTCGGTTCAGTGATTCCTACTTCAGTTCCAGCAACTTTCGCAGTGTAACCAGACATAAAATGATACATCGCTTGCTCTTTTGTCAATCTTGAGATTGGAGGCAATACACCAAATGCATCAGCTGTTAAGAAGAAAATATTTTTTGGAGCTCCACCAATTGAAGGCACAGCGATATTGTCAATAAAATGAATTGGGTAAGAAACACGCGTATTTTCTGTGATTGAACCATCTGTGTAATCAGGCGTTGAAGATTCATTTTCAAAACCGATGTTTTCTAACAATGCACCAAATTTAATTGCGTCAAAAATTTGAGGCTCTTTCTCTCTTGATAAATCGATTGTTTTCGCGTAACATCCACCTTCGAAATTGAAAACTGTATTATCGCTCCATCCGTGCTCATCGTCACCGATTAAACGACGATTTGGATCAGAAGAAAGTGTTGTTTTTCCTGTTCCTGATAATCCAAAGAAAATCGCTGTGTCTCCATCATGTCCAATGTTAGCTGAACAGTGCATTGACAATACATTTTTTTCGTGTGGTAAAATGAAATTTAAAGCAGAGAAAATTCCTTTTTTAATTTCACCTGTATATCCAGTTCCACCAATTAAAATCATTTTCTTAGTGAAATTTAAAATGGCGAAGTTGTGTTGTCTTGTTCCGTCTATTGCTGGGTCAGCTTTGAAACTTGGTACACAAACGATGTTCCATTCAGGTTCAAACGTTTCAATTTCAGCTTCTGTTGGACGTAAAAACATGTTATAAGCAAACAAATTTGACCAAGGCAATTCAGTGATAACGCGTAAATTCATTTTAAATTTATCGTCTGCACAAGCATAAGCGTCACGAA
>RFNX01000075.1 GCA_009926905.1 Flavobacteriales bacterium | reverse complement strand
GGTAGCCTCCCATAAAGTGTGTAAAGCTGAAAGTTATTCTGAAATTTTTGAGCCCTTAAAAGCTCAAAAAAATTTCGGAAATAACTTTTTAGTAATTTAAACACCAAATATGAAGAAAGATGATGCCTTAAGCAAAGAGTTTCTAAGTCAATTTAAGACAGGAGAAGACCTTTTTGCATTTATGAAAGAACTCCAAAAGCGAGGAGTTGAACAGTTTTTAGAAGCTGAGATGAATGAACATTTAGGCTACGAAAAGAGCCAAGTTAGTGATAACAAGAACGCTAGGAATGGACATTCTACCAAGAAAATCAAAACATCCTTTGGAGAAAATGAAATCCAAGTTCCACGAGATCGAGATGGAAGTTTTAATCCAATTGTGGTTCCAAAGCGAAGGAACATGATTGATGGTTTAGAAAATATAATTCTTTCATTTTACGCTAAAGGAATGAGTGTTAGCGATATCCAAGAACAGATAAAGGATTTATATGAATTTGAAGTTTCAACATCTGCTATTTCAAGGATAACTGATAGAGTTACAAACGATATAGTTTCTTGGCAAAATAGACCGCTTGAACCCATTTATTTAATCGTTTGGATGGATGGGATTGTTTTTAAAGTTCGAGAGAACTCAAAAGTGATTAATAAAACCATTTATATCTCCGTAGGACTCAGAAGAGACGGAAAGAAAGAGGTTCTAGGTTTATGGCTTGGGAAAAACGAATCAGCTGCTTTTTGGATGACTGTTTTAACCGATTTAAGAGCTCGTGGAGTGGAAGACATTTTGATTACTGCAACTGATAATTTAAATGGTTTTACGGACACTATAAAGTCTGTCTTTCCAAAGTCAGCAACACAAATTTGCGTTGTTCATCAAATCAGAAATGCTTGTAAATACGTGGTTTGGAAGGATAGAAAAGAGTTTGCATCAGACATGAAAGACATTTACGGAGCTCCAAACCGAGAAGCAGCTGCTCATGCTCTTGATGCACTAGATAAAAAATGGAACAGCAAATACAGTTACGCTGTAAAAAGTTGGCGTACAAACTGGGATGAACTCACCGTTTTCTTTGATTTTCCTTTAGAAATCAGAAAAATTATTTACACCACCAATCTTATTGAAAACCTCAATGGAAAAATCAGGAAATACACCAAAAACAAGATGTCCTTCCCAACTGATGATGCCGTATTAAAATCTGCATTTCTTGCAATCCAGGAAGCAACTAAAAAATGGACAATGCCTATTCGTGATTGGGGAACAATACTTAACCAATTTATGATTATTTTTGAAGATAGACTGATTTTATGAAACTTTCAGTTTACACACTTAGTGGGATGGTGTCTTCAAAAA
>RFNX01000077.1 GCA_009926905.1 Flavobacteriales bacterium | reverse complement strand
TTTTTGAACCAGTAGTTTATTTTTTAATAACGACACTCCTCCAATTCAATAAAAACTTAACTTTGTGCAACTATTCAAATAAATGAACCTTTTAAAAAGTTTCTTGCTAATATCAATCATCCTGAGTAAGGTAATTTACAGTATATTCTGGCAAGTCAACTTTTACATGAATCAAAAGGAAATCGCAGCGATTGAATGTGTCAATAAAAGTCGCCCTGAAATGCAATGTAATGGTAAATGTTACCTTGCAAAACAACTTCAAAAAGCGGAAGACAATTTGAATGCTAAAAAAGAGAAAAACAACCAATCATTTTCGCATCTAAAAGTAATTGAAGGTTCACTTTTTATACCAAATGAAATCGTTTCTTTTCAATTAAATTCATCTTTTATCCTCAAAGCAAAATCAATTTACAACTACAATCAATGCTATGATTTACTGAGTTGTGAGGTTATTTTTCATCCACCGAGCGCAATTTTTAATGTTTAATTATTAATGTTTAATTTTTGATTTCGAGTTTACTTGATATCGTAAATTGTCATTAATAGAATTTTCAGTTGATTTAATTCAACATTTAACATTTAACATTAAAAATTCACTATGCGTTTATTTTTTCTCGCGTGCTCACTATTTTGTAGTGCAAGCATTTTCGCGTGTGACATTTGCGGAGGAGTAAGTGGCAATGCCTCAATTGGACTTTTTGCCTCTACAAAATTTCATACAATTGGATACAGAAGTTCAATGAGAAGTTTTAGTTCCTACTTATATGGAATCAGACATTCTCAAGAGTTTTTATTTTCACAAGAAATCCAATTTCGTACACAAATTCACAGACGAATCCAACTGATGGGAGCAATTCCTTTTCAATATGCGTATCAAAAACGCGACTTTGGAAGCGATGCGGTTTGGGGAATTGGCGATCCAAATTTGATGGGGAATTTTATACTTTTTCAAAACAAAGATTCACTGGGAATGAGTAAAAACTTCTTATCTGTTGGAGTAGGAGTGAAGGCGCCTTTGGGAAAAAATGTTCCAAATACCAACGTCTTGAAAAACTTATATCCTGGAACTGGTTCTTGGGATTACTTATTCATTACTAACTATACCAAGCAATTTTCAAAAAAATGGGGTTGGCAATCTGAATTGAGTTACTCTTTAAAAGGAAAGGATAAATACGGTTTTCAATACGGTAATTCTACAATGTTTTCTTCTCAAGTTTTCACAAGTAGAAGCCTGAGTTCTTATCGTTTACTAATTGCATTGGGAGCTGCTTATGAGTATCACCAATCGAGTCGTGCGAATGGAACGGTTGATAGTCAAGCAACAAATGCAGGCTATATTTTATCGTCCAAAGCAAGTGTAAATCTGTTGACATATAGATGGCTTTGGTCATTGTACGTGCAACAACCAATTTCACAAAACATTAACACAGGAATGATTCGCCAAAATTTGAGTGGTGGATTGAGTTTAAATTATTTAATCAAAAAATCAAAAAAATGAAAAACATAACTTTAATTATCAGCTTACTAGTTACTCTTACAGCAATTACTTCATGTAAAAAAAAGAACAGTGCAACTACTGCAGCTATAAATTTTACAGAAATAGCTGAAGGTGACACCATTGCGTTTGGTGATACAGTTCACATTGAGGGAACAATCGAAGGAAATGGTGAGTTACATGGCTACCAATTACAATTAATTGACATCATTTCAGCGGAAACGCTTTTGACAAAAAATTCAGAAACACATGGCTTATCTTATGTTTTTGATGAACATTGGGT
>RFNX01000109.1 GCA_009926905.1 Flavobacteriales bacterium | reverse complement strand
TCAAATGCTTACGGACAACCTTTTCCTTCTTTGTCGGGAACAGAATTGTTGATGCACGAAATCGGAGATAAAGCTTTTGAATCAATTTTTGTGAGTGCGCCGGCTCCAAAGAATGCAGGTTTAGGTCCAATTTACAATGCTGTTTCATGTGCCGCTTGCCACGTGAGCGACGGTCGAGGAAAACCACCAATGGAAGGTGAACAATTGGTTTCATTATTGATTCGCATGAGTATCGTTGGCGAAGATCCGCACGGTGGACCTATGGAAGTTCCTTTATTTGGTGGGCAATTTCAACAAAGAGGAATCATTGGAACGCCTTCTGAAGGCAATGTCCAAATCAGTTATTCGTATCAAACTTTTACTTATCCTGACGGTTCAACTTATGAATTACGCGTTCCTACTTATGAATTAGTTGGTACATATACAGGTTTGCCTGGAGGAGTAATGATTTCACCGCGTATTGCGCCTCCTGTTTTTGGTTTAGGACTTTTAGAAGCCATTCCAGATTGGGCGCTTTTGGCTAACGAAGACGTAAACGATGCCAATGGCGATGGAATTTCAGGTAAAGCCAATTACGTTTGGAACATTCAAAAAAGCAAGAAAACCATTGGGAAATTTGGTTGGAAAGCAGGTGCACCTAGTTTAATTCAACAAATTGCTGCAGCATACAATCAAGATATGGGAATAACCAGTTTCTTGTTTCCAAAAGAATCTTCGTTCGGTCAATCTCAATTTGATTTCTTTAATGACGATGTCGAATTATCAGATAGTTTGTTGTATGCTGCTACGTTTTACATGCAAACTTTAGGAGTTCCAGGGCGAAGAAATGTCAACGATGCTGAGGTGAAACGCGGAAAACAATTGTTCTATGATGCGAAATGTACCGCTTGTCATACTCCGAAATTCAGAACGGGCGTAAATGTTGCTTTCACTGCCGTTTCCAATCAATTGATTTTTCCCTATACTGATTTATTGTTGCATGATATGGGTGATGATTTGGCTGACAATCGTCCTGATAACATGGCTTCGGGAAAAGAATGGAAAACGCCACCGCTTTGGGGAATTGGTTTGACAGAAGTTGTGAACGGGCACAGTAATTATTTACACGATGGTCGCGCTCGCAATTTGTCTGAGGCTATTTTATGGCACGGCGGAGAAGGAGAAGCCTCTAAATTGTATTTCAAGAATTTATCTCAAGGCGACCGCAATGCGTTGATTAAGTTTTTGAAATCGCTTTAAAAGGATTATTGATTATTGATGTTTGAGGATTGATAAATGACTCAGAAGACTCATTTTTAGTTTAATAAGTAA
>RFNX01000572.1 GCA_009926905.1 Flavobacteriales bacterium | reverse complement strand
AACTTTTGTAAATTTGGAAAAAAATTGAAAATGAAAATCCTATATTTTTTATTAAGTGTTTTGTTTTTGATGACTTCATGTACAAATGAAGACACGTCCAAAAAAGAAGTCGTTTCGAGCATTGTCGATGAAAATCAATCAGAAGAAGATTTGAAAGCACAATCCGAAGAAGAGAAAATTCTTGAAGAAGCTGCTCAAAATTTGACCACAATGTCGTTTGATAAATTGGAACATAATTTTGGTAAAATCGAAGAGGAATCAGAAAACCAAACAGTTTTCTATGTCACAAACACAGGTAAAAAACCATTGGTAATTGAAAATGTTTCTGCAAGTTGTGGTTGTACAACACCAACAAAACCAGAGCAACCTATCATGCCGGGAAAAAAAGATAAAATTGAAGTAGTTTTTCATCCGAAACCTGGACAGCTCAAAGAACAAGAAAAAACAGTTACAGTTGTTGCCAATACAGAACCAAAAATGGTTGTTTTGAAAATCAAAGCATTCGTTGAACCAAGAGACAAAAATTAACATGAAATTACACGTACTCAATACTGGATTTTTCAAATTGGACGGAGGAGCCATGTTTGGAGTTGTTCCTAAAACAATGTGGCAAAAAACAAATCCAGCTGACGAAAATAACATGTGCTCGTGGGCAATGCGATCACTTTTGATTGAAGACGGAAACCGTTTGATTTTAATAGATACAGGAATTGGCGACAAGCAAAGTGAAAAATTCTTCTCACATTATTATATGTATGGAAACGATTCTTTGCACGGAAATTTGGCTAAATTGGGTTTTCATACCAATGACATTACGGACGTTTTTTTAACGCATTTGCATTTTGATCATTGCGGTGGCGCCATCAATTGGACCGAATCTAAAGACGGTTATCGTCCTGCTTTTCCAAATGCAACATATTGGAGCACAGAAAATCACTGGAAATGGGCAACCGAACCAAATCCCCGCGAGAAAGCATCCTTTTTGGCAGAAAATATTTTACCTATTCAAGAAAGTGGGCAGTTGAAGTTCATCGAAAGAACAGGAGATTTCACAAAAAATGCTTTTCCAAATTTGGACGTGCTTTTTGTTGACGGCCATACGGAAAGCATGATGATTCCGCACATTCACTATCAAGGTAAAACAGTTGTTTTTATGGCGGATTTGTTGCCAAGTACTGGGCATGTTCCTTTACCATATGTGATGGGTTACGACACACGACCTTTAATTACAATGGAAGAAAAAAAGAATTTCTTAAATAAAGCCAGCGAAGAAAATTATGTCTTGTTTTTAGAACACGATAGTGTCAACGAATGTTGCAATCTCATTCAGACTGAAAAAGGAGTGCGTTTAGGTGAGCAGTTTGGTTTTAGTGAATTATTTTCTTAATGAAATCACCTGAAGAAATTGTTGCTTTAATGATGCACAAAGATGCATTCAGTCAATGGATAGGAGCGGAGGTACTTTCTATCGAATTAGGAAAATGTTCTTTGCGATGTATGATAAAAGAAGAAATGTTGAATGGTTTTCACATCGCACACGGCGGAATTTCTTATACTTTGGCTGATTCTACTTTGGCTTTTGCATCCAATTCACGAGGACAACATTGCGTTTCTGTTGAAACTTCCATTTCTCATTTAGGAAAAGTCAATTTGGGCGATCAATTGACAAGTATTGCGAAAGAAATCTATCGTGGAAAAAAAACAGGTGTTTACGAAGTGGATATTTTTAATCAAAATCAACGATTGGTAGCGCATTTCAAAGGAACAGTTTTCGTTGGTGAAGAAAATTGGTAAAATATTGATGTTTGATTTTGGATGCTTGATTTTTGATAACAAATGTATCAATTAATACTTAAGTATTAAAAATTCAACATTCCATTCATATCTTCAATAACCATTTTACATTTTTCTTAAAAATTATATGCACGCATAATTATTTTTGTTACTTTAGTGTGGAAAAATGAACAGCGCAAATTCAGACTTAATAGATTTTAAAATTCGGCATTCTTGGCACAGAATATCTAGGATGTATAATCAAAAAGCTGCATCTGAACAAATGACGATGTCGTACGGATTCATTTTGATGTTTATTGAAAGAAAGGGAACACCGAGCACCCAATTAGGACCTAAAATGGGAATGGAAGCAACATCTCTTTCGCGAACTATCAATGCGATGGAAAAAGATGGATTATTGATACGTGAAGTTAGTAAAAATGATAAGAGGATAACATTGGTTTATTTGACTGAAAAAGGTGTTGAAAAACGTAAATTAGTAAAGAAGTTTATTTTGGATTTTAACGAGCGAATTAACCTAAAAATAAAGAAAAAAGACTTAGAAGGATTTTATAAAGTGATGAATGTTGTAGATGACTTAGTAGATGACATTCTTGAAGAAAATAAATTGATAAACGAAAAAGTATAAAAATGAATAGACACATTCGAAAAGTAGCCGTGCTAGGCTCAGGAGTTATGGGATCGAGAATCGCTTGCCATTTTGCTAATATTGGTTGCGAAGTTTTACTTTTGGACATCGTTCCAAGAGAATTGACACCCGAAGAAACGGCTAAAGGTTTAACACTTGAATCTAAAGTTGTTAGAAACAAAATTGTGAACGGAGCTTTGGCTTTTGCTTTGAAATCAAATCCGTCTCCAATTTATAGAAAATCGTTTGCATCTCGCATAACAACTGGTAATTTCGACGATGATTTAGCACAAATTGCTTCTTGTGATTGGGTTATTGAAGTGGTTGTTGAACGCCTTGACATCAAACAACAATTATTCGAAAAAGTTGAAAAATACAGAACACCAGGAACGATTATTTCTTCCAATACTTCTGGTATTCCAATTCATTTAATGATTGAAGGTAGAAGCGAAGATTTCCAAATAATTTCGTGGGAACACATTTCTTCAATCCGCCACGTTACTTACAATTATTAGAAATCATCCCAACACCTAAAACGAGTCAATCAGTTGTTGATTTCTTGATGGATTACGGAATGAGAATGTTGGGTAAGAAAACAGTTTTATGTAAAGATACGCCAGCATTTATCGCAAACAGAGTTGGAGTTTATTCAATCATGGCTTTGTTCCACGCGGTAAAAGAAATGGGATTCACAATTGATGAAATCGATAAATTATCTGGTCCAGTTTTAGGTCGTCCGAAATCGGCAACTTTCAGAACATGTGACGTGGTTGGTTTGGACACCTTGGTTCACGTAGCTAATGGTTTAAAAGCAAATTGTCCTGACGACGAAGAAAAACACTTATTTGACTTGCCAGATTACATCGCTAAAATGGTTGAGAATAATTGGTTGGGATCTAAGTCTGGACAAGGATTCTACAAAAAATCAAAAGATGAAAATGGCAAAAAACAAATCTTGTCATTGGATTTAAATACATTGGAATATAAAGTTCCTGAGAAAGTGAAATTCGCGACTTTGGAAATGACAAAGCCAATCGATGATTTGCGTCAGCGCACGAAAATGTTGGTGATGGGAATGGACAAAGCAGGACAATTTTACCGTCAAATTTTTGGTGGATTGTTTGCGTATGTTTCAAACCGTATTCCTGAAATTTCTGACGATTTATTCAAAATCGACGATGCCTTAAAAGCTGGTTTCGGTTGGGAATTAGGTCCATTTGAAACATGGGATACTATCGGATTTGAGCAAGGATTGAAATTAATTAAAGATAACAATAAAACAGCTGCTGCTTGGATTGAAGAAATGAAAGCTGCAGGTTGCACTTCTTTCTACAAAACGGAGAATGGCAAACGTATGTATTACGATATTGCTTCTAAAGGCTACAAAATCATTCCTGGAACAGAAAACATTGTTCATTTGGATTCTTTGCGTTCAGAAAATAAAATTTGGGGTAATTCTGATGTTACTTTGGTGAACTTAGGTGATGGCATTTTGAATCTTGAATTCCACACAAAAATGAACACAATTGGCGGTGGAGTAATCGAAGGAATCAACAAAGCGATTGACATTGCAGAAAAAGACCACAAAGGATTAGTAATTTCTAACACGGGTCAAAATTTCTCAGCTGGTGCAAACGTTGGAATGATTTTCATGATGGCAGCCGAGCAAGATTTTGACGAGTTGAATTTTGCAGTTAAAGCATTCCAAGACACGATGATGCGTATTCGTTATTCAAATATTCCAGTTATCGTTGCGCCTCACAATATGGCTTTAGGTGGTGGTTGTGAAATGTCAATGCATGCTGATAAAGTAGTTGCACACGCAGAATTGTACATGGGCTTGGTAGAATTTGGAGTTGGATTGATCCCAGGTGGTGGTGGTTCGAAAGAATTTGCAAAACGCCTTTCGGATGAATTACACGCTGGAGATATTAAAATCAACCGTTTGAGAGATCGTTTCTTAACTGTTGGACAAGCGAAAGTTTCTATGTCAGCGTATGAAGCATTTGATTATGGTTATTTACGTGAAGGAATTGACGAAGTAATCGTTAGCAGAGACTACCAATTGACACGAGCAAAAGCTGCATGTTTAGAAATGGCAGATAAAGGTTATATCGCTCCAAAACGCGAGAAAAACATTACAGTTGTTGGTCAAGAAGGATTAGGAATTGTCTATGTTGGAGCAAATTCAATGCTTTCAGGAAATTATATGTCAGATCACGACAGAGTGATTTCAGAGAAATTAGGTTTCGTACTTTGTGGCGGTGATTTATCAGAAAACACAGTTGTTACTGAACAATATTTATTGGACTTAGAACGTAAAGCATTCGTAGAATTGTGTGCTGAAAGAAAAACCTTAGAGCGCTTAGAAAGTTTAGTTAGTAAAGGAAAAATCCTTAGAAACTAAAATATTAGAATGTTTGGGAAACCGCATCAGTCTTGGTGCGGTTTTTTATTGCGTTAACTTTCAATGAATTATTCAAGATGAAATGAATGCAATAAATAATTTCAATAAAATTGCCTTTTTTGCTTGTTTAATAGAAAAATAGCTGTAATTTTGTTCTCGCTTTTAACGAAAGGCATTCA
>RFNX01000379.1 GCA_009926905.1 Flavobacteriales bacterium | reverse complement strand
ATTACTTTTTTTAATTCCTTCGGGATTACTTTTTGCTCAACATTCTAACTTTAATACTCAAAGAAACTGGTCTTTGCACAAAAAAGAACTTCAGTTTGGATTGGGAGCGACGCAATTCAATGGAGACCTTGGTGGTTCTTATGGTGTTGGTCGTGACTACAGTTTAAAAGATATTGACTGGCAATCAACAGGAATCGCTGGATGGGTTGGTTACCGTCAAAGGTTTCATCCTTATTTTGCAACAACTTCTAGTCTTTGTGTTTTCAATTTAAGAGGTAACGACAAATATTCAGGAGAACCTGTTCGTAATGCTAGAAGCTTAGCGTTTAGAAGCTTGTGTTTTGAATTGCAACAACGTTTAGAATTTATTTTTTTAGCAAACGAAAAATTTGGTTCTACATTTAATTTACCAGGTAATTATTCCAAAAAGAATCATAGCCAACAATATTACATCTTTGGTGGTGTAGGATTACTGTTTACAAATCCTAAAGGAGAATATACTGACGGTTCATGGGTTGCTTTACGTCCTTTGAAAACGGAAGGTCAAGCAAAAACATACAGTCCACTAACTTTAACTTTACCTGTAGGTTTGGGTTTCAGATATGGTATTTCTAGAATGTGGAGAGTTGGAGTGGAGGTTTCTTATGTAAAAACTTTCTCTGATTACATTGATGATGTTAGTACAACTTATGCAGATCCAACTACATTATCCTCGCCTGAAGCAGCATACTTTTCTAATCCGGCTGTTGGCAATCCTTCTTTTGCACCTGGACAAAAAAGAGGTGATTCAAAACAAAAAGATGCATATTATCACTTAAATCTTATTATTACCAAAAACTTAACCTATAAAGATTACGGTCGTCAACGTAAAAAATACAACCTTAAATCAACTGGAAGATATAAAGTATAGTTAAACACTTTACGAACTGAAAGCGAGATGAAAGTCTCGCTTTTTTTTTACCTTTGAATATGTATTCATTATTGCGAAATTTCCTTTTTCTATTTGATGCTGAGAAGGTGCATTATTTTACGATGTCAGCATTAAAATTCACGTTAAAATTACCTTTTGGTAAATTTCTTTTCAAAAAAAAGTTTTGTTTGGTAGATGCTAAATTGGAACAAAAACTATTTGGATTGACGTTTAAAAATCCAATTGGTTTAGCAGCGGGTTTTGACAAGAACGCTTCTATGTTCAACGATTTGGCATATTGTGGATTTGGTTTCATTGAAGTTGGAACACTAACTCCTAAAAGTCAACCTGGAAATGACAAGCCAAGATTGTTTCGATTGAAAACCGACAAAGCTATTTTAAACCGAATGGGGTTCAATAATGATGGAGTTGATATTGCAATCGAAAATTAAAAGAGCGTAAAACAAAGATTTAATTATTGGAGGGAATATTGGGAAAAATAAAGTTACTCCAAACGAAGAAGCTAATAATGATTATTTGATCTCATTTGAAAAACTCTTTCCTTATGTGGATTATTTTGTTGTGAATGTTTCTTCGCCCAATACACCAAATTTAAGAGCTTTACAAGATAAAGAACCTTTGATGCATTTACTATCTGAATTGAAATATGCTAACGGTTTAAAATCTCATCCAAAACCAATTTTATTGAAAATTGCCCCCGATTTAACAGACGAACAATTGGATGATGTAATAGAAATTATCACAAAAACAAAAACAGATGGTGTGATTGCAACCAATACAACCATTGAAAGAGCAATGTTATCAACGCCAAAGGTTGAAGTAGAAAAACTTGGAGCAGGAGGGATTTCTGGCAAACCACTAACTAAACGTTCAACGGAAGTGATTCGTTATTTACACGAAAAATCAAATGCTGCATTTCCAATTATTGGAGTTGGAGGTATTCACTCTGCAGATGATGCAATCGAAAAACTAAAAGCTGGAGCTTCCTTGATTCAGTTATATACTGGATTTATTTACGAAGGTCCAGGTTTAGTGAAAGAAATTAATGAAAAAATATTGAAGGAAGGATTATATGGAAACGCTTAAATTAATCGAGTGTCCAAGAGATGCCATGCAAGGAATGAAAGATTTTGTTCCGACTGAATTGAAAACAGAGTACATTAATTTGTTGTTAAAATGTGGTTTTGATACGATTGATTTCGGGAGTTTTGTTTCACCGAAAGCAATTCCACAAATGCGTGATACCGCTGATGTATTGAAAGGACTCAACTTGAATAATAGAAGTAAGTTATTAGCAATTGTAGCGAATGAGCGTGGAGCAGAAGATGCACTTCAGTTTTCTGAAATTGATTATTTGGGCTATCCTTTTTCAGTTTCTGAAGTATTTCAAATGAGAAATACAAATGCTACAATTGAGGAATCACTTGAACGTGTAGAAAAAATTCAAAATTTAGTTTCAAATAAAGGAAAGAGGTTAGTGGTTTATTTATCAATGGGTTTCGGAAATCCTT
>RFNX01000252.1 GCA_009926905.1 Flavobacteriales bacterium | reverse complement strand
GATGTCAGGTTGTAATTGTTTGACTTTTCTTGCCGTTGAAATATAGGTAAATGGATTGATTGTGTCTAGCCAACGTTTCGATGGAATGGCATCAGCAGCATCTTCGGCAGTAACCATTTGTGTTTTTCCAGGGAAAAGAAAATCAGGATATTGACGTTTAAAGGTAATCGCTTCCACAAGATTTTCCTTTTTCCATTTCACGGTAAATCAACGCGTTGAATTGTGCAATTCCGCCTCGAAAGGGATAAAAAGTGGATAGAAAAACGATTTTCATGTTAGTGACTTAAATCTTGAACTGCTTTCACAAGTGTTGCAGGTTCGATGCTTTGCATACAAGGTTCTTCGTGAATACAAGTGTTTCCAAAATAGCAATCGCATCCTTTTTCAGGACCGATGATTACCCCACGACCGTATAATTCAAATTCGTGTGGGTTGAAAATTGTGTTAACCAAAACCATTTTCTTTTTCAAAGCTGTCGCAATGTGCATCATCATTGTAACTTGTGTAATGATAAACTCACAATTATTTGTCAAAGCAATGAATTCTTCTAATGAGAAATGTCCGGGATAATAAACACCTGCTGTTTCACTCAATCGGATGTTTTT
The DNA here is from genome assembly GCA_009926905.1 of Flavobacteriales bacterium. GTDB lineage: Bacteria > Bacteroidota > Bacteroidia > Flavobacteriales_D > Crocinitomicaceae > UBA952. The sequence continues at coordinate 2,994 of RFNX01000252.1, read as the reverse complement.
TTCATGTTCCAATTCACCACCTAGGAAAACAGGGAAATATCCTAAAGCTTTTAATTGCTTCGCAGTTTCAATCCATTTTTCGTCTTTCCAAAGTCGTGTATTCCAACGAGGACCGCAACCTGTATTTAAACCAACTATTCTTTTCCCCGCTGCAAATGAAGAAAATTCATTTTCCCATTTGGCAGATAGATTGTGATTTAGATTAATTTGGTAATCTTCTTGATTGAATTCAAAACCACAGATTTCAAAGATTTCTCGAATGTAATTTTTTGTATTAACTTTCGATAAATGATCAAAATACCCTGTCAATAATTTATGTTTCGCTTCAGGATTTGCTGGTGCTAAATGTCCATTGTCCCACGAGTAACCATATTTTTCTTTGGCATCAATCATTTTCAATAACAAGCACGCTTCTTTGTCTTTATCGAGATTGATGACGATGTCAAACTTTGAATGTTCCAAATTGAAAATCGAAATAAAACTCATGGGTAGAATTTCTTCAATTTGGTCTTGAGGAAGAATTGCTGGACTTAATGTCAACCAAGTAATGTGTGCGTTTGGATGTGTTGCTCGTAATTTTTCCAACAAGGGCGTCGAACGAATCACATCTCCCAAAGCACCTAGTTTTATAATCAGAATTCGCTTTGAAATAGGTTGGTAGAACGAACAATTGACACAATCTACGCCGTGTAATTTATTAGGTTTGCAAGGAATGGCACCTTTAAAATGGCGACAATCAAATTTTACGTCCTCGTGTTGAATCATTCTTTCGTTGGTCAGGTATTATTCGCCGAAATTAGTTATTTCCATGAAAATTTCTTTTCCTGACTTGATGTTTAAAGTGTCAAAATTGTCAATCGCTAAATCTTTGTAGTATTTACGAATCATTCCAACGTGATTGGCATAGACTTCATATTTGCGCTTGAATTCAATCAAATTGCGTTTGTTTTCTTGCTCAACGGTTAAGGTACTATCAAAAGAAAGCGAGTTGATGTTTCTAGATTTGTGAATATTTTTGTAAGAACAAGTCAATTTTGAGTCAACGTTAAATTGGTTTGCATTCCACTCTGCAAAAGTTGAAACTGGGAAAATTAATTTAACGATGCGTTGATTTTCTTCGACTAATTCCGCTTTGTTATTATCTATGACCGTTGTCCACAAATCTTTAACTTCCCATGGATCTGCATCACTCAAACGTTTGTAACGAACATATTTATAAACGATTCTTCCACTGTTATCAATGGTGGTGTCTTCCAATTTACAGCGCATTTGATAAATTAATGTGTCGTGTTGAATGCTGGCATCTTCATCGTGAATGATTTCTCACATTATAATCCACAAATTTACCAGTTTTCAATTCGTAATATGATGAATAAAGTAGTTCGCTGTTGTTCACTAAATCTTTCTCACATGAGGTGAGTCCTGCGATTTGCAGCAACAATAGAGATATTAAAATGGATTTGAATGCTTTCATCGAAGTCAAATTTACAAAACTTATTGATTCGGATCAATTCCTTTTTGTTCACATTTTTTTAAAAAGGCTTCTAATTCTTTTCCTCGGATAATTTCTCCAAACTGATACATCGTTTCGCTGATTTGTTCGCCTTTGGCATTATAAGCTCTCGCCCAACCGTGTGGACTACCTCTTTTGTAGCTTATTTTCCCAACTAAGACACCTTTCAAATTGTACTCCAGCCATTCTCCGTGCTTGTCTCCAGCTAAATAATTCCCCGTTTTCTTTATTTTTCCACCAGGAAAAAATTCTTTGTAGGGTCCGTTTAAAATGCTGTCTTTGTAATTTGCCACTGATAAAACGTCCAATTTCCCTTCTTCAATCTGCCCTTGAATGTAATAAACAACGCGCTTCCCATTCAGCTTATCATTTTTATATTCTTCGGCACTTGTTACTTCACCAGCAGGACTATAATTTGCCCAAGTAGAATCTTTTAATTGGTTCCAATAAGCACCTTCGCTCATCAATTGATTGTTTTCATGATAAAAATAACCGTAAGATCTTGGGCTGTTTGGGATGTGATCGATGATTGCTTTCACTTCTCCTGAAGGATAATAATAGCGGAATTGACCAACGGGCTTGTCGTCTTTGAACTGCCCAACATAGATAAAAACCTTACTATTTGGATAATTTTTCTGCCAAGGACCTTGTTTTCTGCCTTTCGCGTCTTTCTGGTTGACTTGTCCAAAAATCAGTGAAGGCAATAAAAACAAAACGAGTAGTAACTTATTCATAAACTATCTTTAAATGCTTTAATGGAACTAAAACTTACATCAGGCTTAACGGAAACTTTTTCATTTGTAACAATCAGCAAGGTCTTCATTCCAAGTTTCTTGCCAAAAATCAAATCAGTATTTGTATCTCCAACCATTATAGATTTTGAAAAATCAACGTCAGGATAAAGCGCTTTTGCCATTTTACCCATTCCAATTGAAGGTTTGCGCATAAATGGCTCTTGATTTTTTAATTCTGTTGCAGCAAAAATATGCGTTACCTTTCCTCCAGCTTTTTCAATTTCTGCTTGCATTTGCGCGTGCAATGCATTCAATCCTTCCAAACTAATTTTCTCCAAAGCCACACATTGTTGATTGGTTACAATGAAAATGTATTTGAATTTCTCAGCAAAAGTTGCCATTGATTCTAGTACACCCTCTTTGAAATGAAAATCTTTGTAATCCAAAACGTAGCCATCAAAAATCCGCTCATTAATCACGCCATCTCGATCGAGAAAAAGCGACCAATTTTCATCAACCTTCCAATCTTTTGACATTATTTTATTTCTTTTTCGACCAAATAATGATTGCGCGTCGAGGAATTTCTACCAATCAATTCAGCTACAAAACCCGCTAAAAAGAACTGTGTACCAATTATCATAGCAACTAATCCAATAAAAAATTCAGAGCGTTGCGCTAAGTTGCGTGCTGTTTTGTGAATAAAAAGCTTGTCAACACCTAAATAAAAGGCAATTGCAAATCCAATGA
>RFNX01000078.1 GCA_009926905.1 Flavobacteriales bacterium | reverse complement strand
TGAAATCTTTTGGAATTCCAGTTGCGAAGTCTTTGTTTTTACATGCTGAAAATCAATTTTCAAATGAAGAAATTATCTGTGAATTAGGATTACCTATTTTTGTGAAACCATCCGATTCTGGTTCCAGTTATGGTATTTCAAAAGTGAAAGAAAAAGAAGCGTTAACAAAGGCATTGAATATTGCATTCAAAGAAGGAAAAACTGTTGTTATTGAATCTTTTTTAAACGGAACGGAAGTTACGTGTGGTGTTTACAGAACAAAAAATGGCTTACACGCACTACCATTGACGGAAATTTGTTCCGAAAATGAATTCTTTGATTACGAAGCGAAATACAATGGAAAATCTCAAGAAATTACTCCTGCCAGAGTTGATGATGCAATAAAAGAAAAAGTGCAAGAATTAGCAAAAAACATCTATTCAACCATGCAATTAAAATCCATTGCTCGCATTGATTTTATGATTGTAAATGAAATTCCTTATGTCATCGAAGTCAATACAACACCTGGTTTTTCGCCAGCGAGTATTGTCCCTCAAATGATTGCTTGCGATGGTAAAACAATCACACAATTTTGGTCAGAAATCTTAGAAGTTGAAGCGAATTAATAAGAGGCTAAAGCATTTAACACTTTTTCCATTTTTTGGATTAATTCTGAATTTGAACCTTCGAAGTTATTTACTGAAATGGAAAATGCGATTTTCTTTCCACTTTTAGAGTCGACATACCCTGCATAAGCTTTTACTTTGTTGATTGTACCACTTTTTGCAAAAACTCTCCCCTCACCTGCTTCTCCTTTACACAAACTTCTCGCTGTCCCAGATTGTCCTGCAACTGGCAATGTGTTTTTAAAATCAGTGAAATTTGACGATTGGTACATTACTTTTAAAAGCTGGCAAAAGTGATGGGCACTCATTGCGTTACTACGTGACAAACCACTTCCATCTTTCAAACTTAATCCAGAAAGATCAATTTTATTTCCCCAGTATGCTTCCATTTGTTTTAGTCCAGATTCTGTAGAACCATCGCCCGTTTTTGCGTAACCCACTAAATTCAATAGTCCTTCAGCGTATAAATTCACACTTCGAAGATTTGTCCAATAGGCAATTTGCTGTACTGTTTTACTTGGTTGTGAAAAAAGTAATTTAAACTTGTCAGTATAATCCGGTTTCAAATCAATATCTAACGTTCTATATCCTTTGGCTGCTTTTTCAACATAAATTCCTTTCGATTTTAAAATTTTACAAAACTCATGTGCCAATTGAAATTCAGGATCGGGCATGCTTCCTTTTACTTCAAAACTAGTTTGATTTGCAGGCAACTTTCCTTGAATCATACGTTCTAACGAAAATGGAGCACCAAAAACATAGGAATTGTCGTCAGAAACATTTGCTGCAATTACGTTATTTTTAACTTCTAAATTTGGAATTTCAGGGAAAATTGAATGAATTTGAGAAAGCTCTCCCACTTTCCCAGTTTTAAACTTGAATTTGATTTGATTGTCATAAAAATTAATACCTGCAGCTCCAGCACCATAGTAATTTCCAACATCAGCCCAATTCCATCCATCAGGAACACCTTTATAACCAAATTCAGAACCATCAGCAATAATTGCCCCTTCTATTCTGTTGATTCCTTTGCTTTTTAAAGAGTCTGACCATGCCACAAGTACAGAAAATTCGCTTTCATCGGGATTGAAAAATCGACTCCCTAACGTAACATCTCCTCCACCTCTAATCCATAAATTTCCATGAAGGACACTATCGCTTGTGACAATACCATCAGCATAAAATCTAGTTTCTGTTGTAAAATCTTTTCCAAGTAATTCAAATGCTGTTGCAGTTGAAAAGAGCTTTGCAACAGAAGCACTTGTTATTGAAAGATTTCCATTAGTTTGAGCGATTTCATTTCCCGACTCTAAGTCAATTGCCATGAAAGATATGGAAGCATGAGCGTTAATTTTATCACACACAAACAGGTCAATAGCCTTTTGTACACTATTTTGAGAATACAAAAAAGAACTAAAGGCTGTAAAAAAAATAATTATGTATCTTTGCACGAGGTTTTTGATTCAAATTTGGTTCATTTTTTCAAATGATTTGATTAATAAACTAGTATTTTTTGCACAATTAAACAATGACAATTTATTAGAACGTAATTTCAGAAGTTTTGGAAGAGAGAAAAATAAAAATTTTAAGAATCATAAATCGCTTCAATATTGGAGGTCCAACCTATAACGCTACATTTCTAACAAGTTTCATTTCTGATAAATTTGAAACACTTTTGGTAGGTGGTTTACCTGAAGAAGGAGAAGCAGATTCTTTACACATTTTGGAAGAATATGGGGTAAAGCCTATTTTGATTCCAGAAATGAAGAG
>RFNX01000187.1 GCA_009926905.1 Flavobacteriales bacterium | reverse complement strand
AAATTGCCGTTTCAAAAACAACAATTATGCATTGCAACTAAATGCTGATTTGAACTTCACCAATACGATTTTCGAAAAAAATGGTGTTGGAAAAGCGGCACAAGTATCTTATGGCTCAGTGACAGCGACGAATTGTCAATTCACACAAAATATCTGTTCAATGACGTGGTCAAATAACATCAATTTAAACGATTGTGTTTTTACTGGAAATACGAATAACATCATCGGCTGTCCAGGAACGATTCAGAATTGTACGTTCATCAACAATGATTTTGCTTTTACTGAATGCTCAGGTCTTCAAATTTCAAATTGTACGTTTGATGGAAACGATGTTGGAATAGAAGAAAGTGGATCATCAAACATTACAAATTCTATATTCACCAACAATTCGATTGCTGTGAAACTTGGCGAAAATTCAACGTTATCTAATAATTCAATTACTGAAAATGGCACAGGTGTTCAAGTTCGAGGAATGAATCCAAACACAACATTAATTATTGATAATCAACTTTGTAACAACACTAATTTTAACCTTGAAAATCTCACTGACAAGAACTTTCAAGTAAATACAAATTGTTTTTGTACTTCTGACTCAGCTACCATTGAAAATGGAATTTACGATGGTTACGATGATATTACAAGAGGTTTAGTCAATTACGCCATTTATGATGACTCTTGTTCCAATGTACTTTATTACGTTACAAAAGTTGTGTTAGATGGTACAGCTGGACTATCAGAGGAGAATTCAACATTTAAGATTTGGCAATCGAACTATGCTTTTCATATTCTACTTGAGAACGAAGCAGAAATCAGAATTTTCAATACTTCAGGCAACGAATTACTTAAAAAAACAATCCCTTCAGGTGAATCTTTATTGCAACTGGATTTTCCAGTAGGAATCTATTTTCTATCGGACCAAAATGGGAATCGTTACAAGTTTTATTTTGGGATTTAAGCGAGATTTATTTCAGGCTGAGAGCACGAAAAAAGAAATAACACTATTAATAAATTTGAGATTTTCATAATTTTCTATTACAATTGTATCTCCACC
>RFNX01000195.1 GCA_009926905.1 Flavobacteriales bacterium | reverse complement strand
ATTCAAACTTGAACAACTTGGACGCATATCAAATTCCAGCACACAATTATCTCTTGCTGGAGCAGGCGAACCAGAACCAGGCTGAGTTGTCAAATGTGGATCCGAAAAATCAAAGCCTGTAACAGCTGTTGAGGTGCTACCAGAACTGTTAGGACCATCTGCACCCGCTGCTGAACCACTTGTCATAATTATTCCACCATTACTTAGTTGTGCACCACCAGCTTGAGGGTTTCCAGTATAAATTCCATAAGCAGCAGCATCACAATTAAGTATTGGATTGGTTACAGTAATTCCACTTGCCACTAGATTTGTGACAATTTGAAGTGCAGTTCCACCAGGCGCAATGGTTATTTGACCATAAAGTTTTGGAAGAACAATAAGAAACAAAAAGAATGTGTAGGTTATTTTTTTCATTTGTTAAAGCTTTACCTTATAAGATTAATTGTTCCTGTCAATGTTATTTTTTCGTCTGTTTCAATTGGTTTAAAATCAATTTTCCAAATATAAACTCCATCTGGGCAATCTAATCCACTAACACCGAAACTACCGTCCCATCTTGCTTTTGCGTTATGACTTTCCCAAACAACTTCTCCCCATCGGTTAAAGATAAACAAATTAAAATTAAAAGCATCAAAACCTTTCGAAAAAACTGGTCCCCAAGTTTCGTTAAACTCATCATCGTCAGGTGTAAAGGAGTTTGGAACATAAAAAACAGGTTCATTTTTTACATTAATAACAACTGATACTGAGCTTGAACATCCACCAGCTGAGGTTGCGGTTAAGGTTGCAAGAATATTCTCAGTAATATTAGAATAAACATGAGTTGGGTTTTCTTCATTTGAGGTACTTCCATCTCCAAAATTCCAAGAATATGAGGTCGCACCGACTGAATTATTACTGAAAGTGGCTGTTTGATTACTATTTGTAAAAGTTACTGGATTCACAGTAAAAGCAGCAGTAGGTGGACCTTCTACACAAATATAGTTAGTATATGTAATGTTACCAGAACAACCACTAATTTCTACAATTAACGTTAAGTTGGAACATCCAGAATTAGTAAAAGTCGTATTTAATGTCGCTCCATCCCCAATAGGATTGTTATTTGCTAACCAAGAATAAGTTGCGTTTGGAAAACTAGTTGCTGTAAATTGAACATTTAACGGTGAACATCCAGAAGTTTGATCGGCTGTAAATGAAGGAACAGGAGTTGCAATTATGTTAACATTCATAGTTGCATTAGAAGCACATATACCAGCATTTGGCGTAAATGTATATGTAAAAATTGCCTACTGTTGAAGTATTGATTATGGATGGAGTCCACGTCCCGTTTATTGTAGGTGAATTTAAAGAAGTTGTTGGTAAAACTGGACTTGTTGAGAATTGACATAAAGTGTTAATCGGATTAAAAGTTGGAGTTACAGATGGCGTTATGACTACATTCATTGTTGTAGAAGTAGCGCAAACACCAGCAGAAGGTGTAAAAGTGTATGTTTGTGTACCCGCAACTACTGTAGAAATAGTGCTCGGACTCCAAGTTCCATTTATTCCATTAGTTGAGATTGTAGGCAATAATCCAGCTGTTGTATTTTGACAATAGGGGCCTAATTGCGAGAAATTAGTAGTAATATTCGGAGTAACAGTTAATGTGCTACTTGCACTTACTGTACAAGCATTAAGAGTATAGTTAACTGTATAATTTCCTGTAATTGTAGGTGAAATGGAAATTGCACTTGTAGTTTGATTTGAAGACCATATGTAAGTTCCTCCATTTGGCGAAACTGTTGGTGTTAGAGTTACATTTTGTCCTGAGCAAATAGTTTGACTAGCCAGTGTTATAGTAGGAAAAGCGTTAATAGTTACCGACATTGTTGCACTTGAGGCACATTGGTTAGCGCTTGGAGTAAATGTATAATTGGTAGTTCCAACCGCTGTAGTAGAAATCGAATTTGGTGACCAAGTGCCTGTAATTGCAGGTGAATTTGTTGAACTAGTTGGTAAAATAGCTGGAACTGTGTTCTGACAATATGGACCAATTTGTGTAAATGTAGGACTTGTTGGTGAATTTATGGTAATGCTCATACTTGCAGTGTTTGAGCAAGAATTATTCGAAGGTGTAAATGTATAGGTTTGAGTTCCTACCGTATTTGTTGAAATCGTTGCTGGTAACCATGTACCTGAAATGGATGGCGTATTTGTTGAATTAGTTGGTAAGGTTGGTGCTACTGCATTTTGACACAAAGCTGCAATCTGAGTAAATGTTGGAGTAATTAAAGGATCAATAACAACATTCATAGTTGCAGTGGTCGCACAAATTCCAGCTGTAGGTGTAAAAGTAAACGTTTGTGTACCAGCAGTTGAAGTTGAAATAGTTGTTGGATTCCACGTTCCTGAAATGGCAGGTGTATTATTGGATATAGCTGGTAAAGTTGGTGCTGTAGAATTAATACATAGCGGGCCAATTTGACTAAAAATTGTTGTTGGCGTTGGATTTACTGTAATAGTAAACGTTTCAGGTGTTCCAGAACAAGTTACATTGTTTGGAG
>RFNX01000524.1 GCA_009926905.1 Flavobacteriales bacterium | reverse complement strand
TCGGTTACAAAAAGAACTTTGTTATGTTTCTGACAAAGTGCGTTCATTGCTTCGTGATCTAAAGGATTTAAACTTCTTAAATCAAGAATTTCAACTTGGCCTTCAAACTCTTTAGCTGCTTCTAACGACCAATAAACTCCACGTCCATAGGTAACGATTCCACAGGTATTTCCTTCTGAAATTCGATTGAAATCTGCTTCTAAAACAGTTCTCGCTTTTCCAATTGGAATCACATAATCTTCACTTGGTTCTATTGACATTGCTCCTTCTGTACCAGGGATTTTTGACCAATATAAACCTTTATGCTCTAAGATCACAACTGGATTTGGATCGTAAAATGCAGCTTTCAATAATCCTTTTAAATCAGCACCATTTGATGGATAAACCACCTTAATTCCTCGGATATTTGTCAAAACTGATTCTACGCTTGAAGAATGATATGGACCACCAGAACCATAAGCTCCAATTGGCACACGAATCACACAACTTACTGGCCATTTTCCATTCGAAAGGTAATAGGAGCGAGAAACTTCTGTAAATAATTGATTTAATCCTGGCCAAATATAATCTGCAAATTGAACTTCAACGAATGGTTTTAGGCCAACTGCTGACATTCCAACTGTTGAACCAATGATAAATGCTTCTTGAATAGGAGTATTAAAAACGCGGTCGTCTCCAAAGGTTTGAGCCAATGTCGCTGCTTCTCTGAACACACCACCTAATCTTCCACCAACATCTTGACCGTACAATAACGCTTCAGGATGTTGATGCATAATTTCTCTAACAGCGAAGAGCGCAGAATCGACCATTACGGTTTTCTTTTTACCTGCTGGTTCACGCTCACCTTTTTCTTCTGTAATTAGAGTTGGAGCAAAAATAAAATCAGTCACAGAGGACGGCTCTGGATCAGGAGAATTCAATGCTTTCTCATAATCTTCGTCAACTAAATTTCTTACCTCAGCTTCAATGTTTATGATTTCAGCCAAACTCACTCCACTATCTTCCAAATTTGCTTTAATTTTTGGATAGGGATCACGTGTTGCAGCTTCTTCCAAATCGTCACGGTACCATTCTTTTCTCACTCCAGAAGTATGATGTCCTAAAAGCGGCACTTTTGCGTGTACAATAAAAGGTCTTCTTTCATTTCGAACGATTTCAAAAACTTCTTTGATTGTATTAAAAGATTCAATAAAATCGCTTCCATCAATCGTTCTCACTTCAATCCCGTGAAATCCTTTTGCATATTCTGAAATGTCTTGTGCTCTTGTTTCTTTTGCATTTGCTGAAATATCCCAACCATTGTCTTGAACTAAATAAACAATCGGAAATTGCTTCAATGCTGCCATTTGGAAAGCCTCTGAAACTTCACCTTCAGTGCAAGAAGCATCACCTAGAGAACACACAACTAATGGCGCTTCTCCAGCTTCCGGTTTGGATAATCCTGTTTTTTCTTTGTATTGAATTCCCATCGCGATTCCTGTTGTTGGAATGGCTTGCATACCTGTTGCAGATGACTGATGTGGAATTTTAGGCATGTTTTCTCTATTCAGCGAAGGATGAGAATAATAAGTTCTACCTCCAGAAAATGGATCGTCTTTTTTAGCAAAAACTTGCAACATCAATTCGAAAGGTTTCATTCCAATTCCCAACAGAATACTATCGTCACGGTAATAGGGAGAAACCCAATCTTGCGATTTTAATTGCATTCCAACAGCCAATTGAATTGCTTCGTGCCCGCGAGACGTAGCATGTACATATTTTGCAGTGATTTCTTTATTTGCTTCGTATTTTTCTGCCAACGTTTTTGCTGTTGCCATTAACTTGAAAGCTTTTATCAACTCTTGTTTTTCGACAGTAAGTTGTTTTTGTTCTGTTGCTATTTCAGACATACATTTTAATAAGAGTTCCAAATATACAAAAAGAAAAAAGAATCAAATTCCCAAATGTGTGGAAAGGTCTTTTAAAAATTTTAATGACTCTAAATCAAAAGTTTGAATTATTCTTTTGCTAAAGTAGAATCCAAATAAAACAAAGTGATACAAAAAACAACAATTATACCCATTGCCTCCTTCGGATTCATAATATAATACACTTTTTTAGTTAGCCCATGAACATGCCAAGACACATTGTAATTTTGTAAACGACTCATTACAAATTGCGTGTAATCTCTAGCTTGACTTTGGTGTATTGCAAAAATTCCAGTTAAAGTTAAAATCGAAAAAAAACAAATTAAACTGAGTCCGAAAATAAACTCTGACTTCTTAAACCATTTCACTTTGGAATTATTTGATTTGATATTCATAGAAAAAAGAAAAATTAAAACAAAAATTTCGCCCAAAATATCTAAAACAACATCGTTTAATTCCCAATATTCGACATAAGTTGGGTATAAATTAATGTATTGATTCCATTCGTCAATTAACATAATTGGAATACTGAAGATTACAGCAGCAGCCCAACGTTTAAAAAATGCAAAAAATAAAAAAATCAATCCGCCATAAGCAAATGCATGAACAATTTCAATATTCATTTCGAGAAGATAAACATAGTGAATCATCAAAATTGAAACAATTCCAAAAAGCAAGGCTAATTTAATCCCAAGAATCTCTTGGTGTTTCTTCATTTGAATGATGAAAATGGATAAAAGGACAACTAGAGCAAGAAAGGACAAACTTGAAATAAATGTATTAT
>RFNX01000304.1 GCA_009926905.1 Flavobacteriales bacterium | reverse complement strand
GAAATACATTAATTTCTTATACTTAAGCGGGTTAATAGCATTACCAATTGTGTTAGTGTTGTTGCCCGCTTCTTTTTTTGACACAGGTCAATCTCTGTGCCTTTCTCAATTAATTTTACATCAAGAATGTCCAGGTTGCGGAATTACACGTGCGGTTCAACACTGCATTCATTTTGATTTTGAAATCGCTTGGAACTACAACAAATTAGTCTTTTTAGTGCTACCAGTCTTAATCTATATTTGGACAACTCAATTAGTTACAACCTACAAAAAGATTAAAAAACTATAAATCAAGGCACCACGATCGACCTTACTTGATTAGCATACGCACTAAAATATCCCAAAGCTCCTCCACTGATATTTGATTTTGGATTGGCAGGCGTCGCACTGTTATCAAATCCATCTCCCGTTAAGTTATTGAAATAGGTATATACGTTCTTGTCAATGTTCATCATTTGAATAATTACTGTATCTAACGATTTAATTTCTTTATCAAAAGATTGAAGCGGTTGCTCATTGTAAATTCCATCACCATATTCATCATCGTACATAAACGATTCTGCAAACTCACCATTAATAAACATTTTTACACGGTAATAATTTCTAATTCCTTCCGTGTCTTTAAAGTTTGGAACAATTCCAATTGACGGAGGAAGCGGACCAAAACCCGGTATTTCCAAAACACTTAAACTGTCTAAAGGTGTTTGTTGTGGCATTTTACAAGAGGAGGTATATTCTTTACCATCGTAAGTAACACTTAAATTGTAAGTTCTACCGGAAATGCCAGGCAAATTATTAGTTTGATATTTCCCTGGACTTGTTTCAGCTAATTGAACAGAATTACCTTGGTCGTCTGTAATAATTACAACCGCTCCAGAAACAAATAATTGGTCGTTGGTTGTTTGAAAATTTGTGGATTTCGAAATTGTAATGGTTTGTGGTTGAGTGGGGTCATCCGTCAATTCTCCTTCAATAACAATGCGTGCATCGCTGTCTTTAAAATCTATTTGAATGACCTTTTCGCAACTGAAAAGTGAAAGTGTAGCAAAGAAAAATGCAAGTAATTTAATTCCTTTTTCCATGGCTTAAAATTTAAAGTTATAAGTAATTGATGGCACCATTTTGAACAATGCCGTTTGAACTGCTTCTGTTTTTGTTGGATCTGTTTCGCTTTGACGGAAAGTAATGGTGTAAGCATTCTCACGCGCATAAACATTGTAAATTCCAAAATTCCAGCTGCTTTCGTATTTAGCGGTTTTCTTATTGTAATAAGTTAAACCAATGTCCATTCGGTGGTAATTTGGCATGCGGTATCCGTTTCTCTCTGTGTAAAGCCATTGAATTTGCCCGTCGATGTAATATTTCCCTGAAGGAAAAGTCACTGCACTTCCCGTATAAAAAACCCAAGTAGCTGAGATGGATAATTTTTCAGTGATGTCAAAAATCCCAACGATAGAAACATCGTGCGTTCTGTCTTGACGCGCCGCATACCATTGATTGTTATTGATTCCATCGATTTGTTTTTCGGTGCGCGAAAGTGTGTAACTTATCCATCCGTTGAAGCGACCGTATTTCTTTTTAAGAAACAACTCAATACCATAAGCGCGACCTTTACCAAATAACAATTCTCCTTCTACTTTGTCGTTTGCAGTCGTATTTGCACCGTCTTTATAATCGACTTGATTTTGCATGTTTTTGTAATAAATCTCAGTACTGAACTCGTATTTGTTGTTGTCAAAATTTCTAAAATAGCCCATCGACCATTGGTCTGAAATTTCTGCTTTCACATTGTTACTACTTGGAATCCATAAATCTGTTGGACTTGAAGAAGTGGAATTACTCAACAAATGTAAATTCTGAACATTTCGTGCATAACCAGCTTTTACCGAACTTTTTTCGTCTAACATAAACGAAGCTGTGAAGCGCGGTTCAACATTGAAATAATTTTTAACCACTTGATTTTTATCGTAATGTTTGGTTTGGGTTACTGATCCATTTGCATCATAAGAATAAAAATTCCCATCACCTGTTAGCGCAAAATCATTGATACGCACACCATAAATCAAACTCAAACGTTCGTTAGGATTCCATTCGTGAGAAACGTATGCGGCATTTTCCCAAGCGTAACGATCTTGTAAAACTGGAAAAGTAAAAGAAGTATCTGTTGAAACAATTTGACCCGGTGTAATCGTGTGATGAATGGCATTTGCACCAAACTTCAATTTATTTTTCGGGTTAAAAATATAAGTGAAATCTTGTTTCAAGTTAAAATCTTGAATTTTTGATTTGATGTCAATCTTCAAGCTATTCGCGTTGATTGAAATTTTGTAGTTGTAATTGCTGAAAATAAAGGAAGTATTTGAAAATAATTTAGGACTGATAATTGAATTCCAGCGCACCGTTCCTGTTGCATTTCCCCAATTGATTCCAAACAAATCACCCAATC